>WQYJ01000139.1 GCA_009781325.1 Propionibacteriaceae bacterium
TACCTGCATCTGTGTCGGAGCTGATGAGCCCTCTTCGATCACCGTTAACAACCGCCGACCCTGCGCCGCATCCTTGTTATCGTGGAAGGGGTCTAAGCTCCACCCGACAAACACCCAGACTGACAGGATCATCCCCAGGCAAGCGACGATGATCCAGAGGGCTATCAGCAGACGACCCCACCAAGGGCGGCGATTACGGGTGGCAGTGACACCCATTGTTATTATCCTCAGCCGCACATTTCAGAAAGGACATAGTCCAACCCAACATAAACTACGCTTACCTGATCGTCGGGCGTAATGTCTTCATCTCTTGGGTCGAACCAGAAGATGATCGGAACACCAGAATCGAAGATCATCAGAGCTTCCCCATACTTTGAATTCGGGATGACAGCATCTGGATACGTGTCCATCACTTTGTCCCAGGTTGAGCCCAGACCGACGCCTTCGGCTGTGAAAGAAGGAAGTATGGGCCTATCTAATCCTTCCCAGCTGATGGAAATAATCGATGATGTCAGGTCTGGCACAGGTTGGTCTGCATCCCAATGATTGTTCTCCAAGTCGATGAGGTGGACATATCCATGGTCACCTTCGTCAAAGTGTGTCCACGAACAGGGATACTCACCTGGATCCTCTGTCAATGAATAGGATTCTCCCAAAACATACGGGCCAATCCCTGTCCCCGAAATCAGCCAGACATCGTAGTCAGGTTGAGGGGTCTGGACAGTTGGAGGGTCTTCTGCCGTGAGTTGTGTGCACCCACTGAGGGCGGCCACAAGAGCCAACACCATCGTTGCTGCTAAGGAAATTCGCTTGGGCATAGTTGTCCTTTGTTTTCTTGATTCCGTTTTCCATGATACTTCACCTTCTGGCAAGCATTTTCTTCCTTTTCTCACATAAGACAACCGTCTTAACTCCTAATGATTCGTCAGGAGTTAACCCGCTCGTTGCTTATTCGTCCCCTCAACGTTAGTTCCGCCTGCCTACACTCAACTCGTACCTTTAGGAGGTTATGAATGAGAAAAACCATCTCAGCGTGCCTGGTGAGTTTCCTGGCACTATCGTTGACCTTGACCCTGTCGTCTTGCACAGACGGAAGCGGCGGGGGCGGGTCTGGGGCGCTCTTTGGTGACGCAGACAAGGGAGAAATCGTTGTATACACAGCCCTGGAAGATGAGCAGGTTGAAGAGTACCTAGCAGTGTTCAATGCTGCGTACCCCGACATCGAAGTCAATATCGTACGCGAGTCGACCGGCATCATCACAGCAAAACTCCTCGCCGAGAAAGACAACCCGGTTGCCGACGTCGTGTGGGGAACAGCCGCATCCTCCCTACTCGTTCTCGATGACGAGGGCATGCTCGAGCCATACGCACCTGCTGGAGTCAACACAATTCTCCCGCAGTTTAAATCCAGTAAGTCAGTACCAACCTGGGTCGGCATCGACGTGTGGGAAACTGCCTTCACGATCAACACAGTTGAACTGGCAAAGCTTGGTCTGACAGTGGATGACATCCAGTCCTATCAGGACCTGCTTCGTCCCGAACTCAAGGGTCACATTGTCATGTCGAACCCCTCATCCTCAGGGACCGGGCTGCTGACAGTTACCGGCCTACTGCAGCTAAGTGACAAGAACACCGAAGCTGGGTGGGACTATCTGACTGCGTTGCATGAGAATATCGACCAGTACGTACACTCCGGTTCCAAGCCCGCCAAGATGGCTGGTGCTGGTGAATGCGTGATTGGTGTGAGCTTCGGCTACATCGGAATCAAGCAGAAGCGCGATGGCAACCCCGTTGAGGTCGTCTTCCCCCTTGAAGGCTCTGGGTGGGACTTGGAAGCCAATGCACTCATGAAGAAAGACCAGATGAATCGTGCCGCACAGACCTTCTTAGATTGGGCGATTTCCGATGAGGCTATGGCTCTCTACAAGGTTAATTACCCGATCATCGCCAATGGACAGGGCGGCAAGTACGAAGGGTTCAGCACGAACCCAGTCGATCAGTTGATCGACAATGACCTTGCCTGGGTAGCCGCAAACCGCGAGTCGATTCTTGAGGCCTGGACAGCGAAGTTCGATGGCAAGTCCGCACCTCGGTGACACATATCAACCCGAGATGGAGATGGGCCCGGCGTACTTCGGGGGACGAGTACGCCGGGCCGCAGTACAGGAAGTGAATAATGACTCTGCTGGAAGTAGACAAAGTCACCAAGGCTTTTGATAAGCAAACAGCGCTCAAAGATGTGTCCGCTGTGATTAATCAGGGGGAACTCGTGTGCATTTTGGGTCCTCACGGTTGCGGAAAGACAACCCTGCTGCGCATCATTGCAGGGCTGGAAACTGCAGACAGCGGCCGGGTTTTCATCAACGATAAAGATGCCACCTACCTGCCCCCTGCTAAGCGCAATTTCGGGATTGTTTTCCAGTCCTATGCCCTATTTCCCAACATGACTGTCATGGGCAACATACTTTTTGGACTAAAGCAGAAGAAAGGTGTGACCAAGTTTGAGGCCAAGAGGCGGGCACGGGAGGCTCTGGAATTGGTGGACCTAGCCGAGCATCGAGACAAGTATCCGCGCCAGCTCTCCGGAGGCATGCAGCAGCGTACGGCACTGGCTCGGGCTATCGCACTGTCTCCGCAGTTCCTTCTTCTCGACGAGCCGCTGTCAGCACTGGATGCAAAAGTACGACTCAAGCTGCGCGGTGAGATTCGTTCCATTCAGCAGACCCTTGGGATCACCACAGTCATGGTGACCCACGACCAAGAGGAAGCTCTCACGATGGCCGACCGTATCATTGTGATGAATAACGCTGTCGTGGAACAGATCGGAACTCCTCGTGAGATCTACGACCACCCTGCGACTCCCTTTGTAGCCAACTTCATCGGCACGATGAATTTCTATGATTCACGCGGAGAGATCTGTGCCATCAGGCCTGAGAACATCGAAATCGCGAGCGGCAACGCTGCCTACGATGCCGCTGCCCGAGTCAAGGCCATAGAGTTCAAAGGTGCATTAACTCGCATCTATGGGCTCCTGGCTGATGTGAACGAAGTCTGGGTGGATCTCCCCTCCGAGCAAGCAGATGCCTTATGCCTCCACCCCGGGGAGATGGTCTACTTGCGGATGCCTGAAGACCGCCTGGTGAAGTATGCAGCGGCAGCCTAGCGATGCCAGCCAGACTCAAGAGGTACCTCATAGGGCTGCATCCTTTTCAACTTTTAGTTCTGGTTATCTGTCTAGCCGCGTTCACGGTTGTCTTGATTTTTCCGCTCTTCTCACTGTTTTCCAAAGCCTTCGTCGATAAGTCGGGTGATTTCGTCGGTTTCGCCAACTACATCAAATACTTCGATACTCCCTCGCTGACCATTTCGATCCTGAACACAATCGACATCTCACTATGGTCCACCCTCTTCAGTGTGGTTCTTGGCTTCCTCTATGCCTATGCACTAACCAGGACTCGGATCATCGGAAAGGTCTTCTTCAAGTACACCGCCCTGATCCCGATCTTCATCCCCACGATCGTTCACGCTCTAGGCCTGGTTTATATGTTCGGCAAACAGGGGATCCTCACCCGGGCGGGATTCTTCCCTTTCGAGTTGTACGGACGCCTCGGCATCATCATGGCCGAAACCATCTTCACCTTCCCGCAGGCTTTCCTGATGTTCTATGTGGCTTTGGATTTCACCGATGGCCGACTCTATGAAGCTGCCGACTCGATCGGGGTTTCCCCGGCAAGAAAACTCCTGCGCATCACATTACCTGAGATCAAATACACCATCATCAACGTTTTCTTTGTCTGTTTCACCTTGGCATTCACTGATTTTGGTGCTCCGAAAGTCATCGGAGGCAGCTTCTCCGTACTAGCAACTGACGTCTACAAACAAGTCGCTGGTCAGTTCAATTTCAGCATGGGTGCAGTTGTCGGGACTTTGTTACTCATTCCAGCCATCACATCCTTCATCGTTGATCGGCTGGTTTCCAACAAAAACTCCGGTACCATCAGCGCACGAGCGACCGAGCTGATCATTAAGCCTGGGAAGAAGCGCGATGTCTTCTTCTTCATCGTTTGTTCCCTGGTCACAGCTTTCCTTGTCTTCCTGATAGTGACGCTGTTCATCGGCGGACTGTCCGCGAACTACCCCTACAACCTGTCTTTCACACTAGATAACTTTTCGTTTAATCGCTCTGTGGGTGGCTTTGGGGCCTTCACCAACTCGGTAAAAATGGCGGTCTTCACCGCTCTGATCGGTACAGGGTTTGTGTTCATCTACGCCTATATGGTCGAGAAGACCTCGGGGGGGTCCGTCCTGCGAAAGTACGGAAAGCTGCTCTCGCTTCTCCCGCTGGCACTGCCGGGAATGGTCGTCGGAATCTCGTTCATCTTCTTCTTCAATAATCGCGCCAACCCGCTGAACTTCATCTACGGGACAATCATCATTCTGGTCATCGCCAACATCCTGCACTACTTCTCTGTACCTTTTCTCACTGCCAGTGCTTGCCTGAAGAAGCTGGACAAAGAGTACGAATCGGTCTCGGACTCGATGAACGTACCTCGCTGGCGTACTTTTCTCTCCGTGAGTGTGCCGCTCTCATTGCCAGCCATCCTGGAGATCTTCATGTACTTCTTCGTCAACGCTATGGTCACTGTTTCCGCTGTGGTCTTCCTCTACAGCGCCAAGTTCAAGATCGCTGCCATCGCCATCACGCATATGGAGGAAGCCGGTGACTACGGGCAAGCAGCGGCCATGAGTCTTCTGATTTTGGGCATCAATGTTCTGGTTCGGATTCTCTATGAAGCCGGAATCACAATCATCAAACGTCGAACTCGAATTAAGGAGGCATAACTGATGGCTATTAAGGCAATCATTCTCGACTGGGCAGGTACGAGCGTCGACTATGGCTGTTTCGCACCTGTCGAGGCATTTCATTCCGCATTTCAAGCCGTTGGAATGAATCCAACCATCGACGAAATTCGGGCGCCGATGGGGATGGGTAAGAAGGCTCATATAGCTGCCATGCTTCACGAGAAACCTCATACAGAGAAGGACATTGATGAGATCTACTCACTCTTTGAATCCTGTCTTTTTGAAGGGCTTGCTGCACATACCGATCCGCTTCCTGGGGTTGTGGATACTGTTGCGACACTGAGAGAGATGGGCATCAAGATTGGCTCCACAACCGGTTACACCCGGGCAATGATGGATGTGGTCGCTCCTGGAGCACTAGAAAAAGGCTATGCGCCTGATTGCCTGGTTTGTCCGGAAGAAGCAGGGGGATTGGGGCGGCCCTTTCCGCACATGCTGTGGCGCAATCTCGAAACACTCCAGATTGCGTCGATTTCCCAGGTGGTCAAAGTGGGTGACACTGAAGCTGACATTCGAGAGGGGGTCAACGCAGGTTGCGTCAGCGTAGGTGTACTCGAAGGGTCATCCATGCTTGGCCTGAACCAGGTTGAGTTCGCTTCGCTGGAATTCGACGAAGCACTAGACCTGCTCAGCATCGCTCAGGATAACTACAAGAACGCCGGAGCCGACTTCGTCATTCGCGACTTTGCTGCACTGCCTGCACTCATTTCATCTATTAATAAAGAACAGAAAGACCGCAATCATGCTTAACTTCATTCCCGACAACCCGTACCTTCTTCTCACCCCTGGTCCACTCTCGACATCTAAGGGCGTACGCAATGCTCTGCTGCGCGATTGGTGTACCTGGGATGCTGA
>WQYJ01000140.1 GCA_009781325.1 Propionibacteriaceae bacterium
GATCCACATGGGTGATGGGGGAGCGATCAACATAGACGGAACGCTCCTGGGGGTAATCAGCCACCAGAGACTGGGTGTAGTGCGCTTCGAACTTGATCGTGTCGTGGACAAGGGCTTCAAGGTCGGCGATCCCGTACATCGAAATCCCTGCCGAGAAGACATTTGTTGTCGTGAGTGCAGCCAGGGTGGTGAACCCGCCCGCTGAACCGCCCATCATCGCCATGCGGGACGGATCAACCAAACCCTGGGATACAAGGTATTGAGCACCGTCTACGCAGTCAGAAACATCGAGTACTCCCCAGTTATTGTTCAGCCGGTCACGATAGGCCCGCCCCATCGTTGCCGAGCCAGAGTAGTT
This sequence comes from Propionibacteriaceae bacterium, assembly GCA_009781325.1. Lineage (GTDB taxonomy): Bacteria > Actinomycetota > Actinomycetes > Propionibacteriales > Propionibacteriaceae > WQYJ01. The sequence continues at coordinate 359 of WQYJ01000140.1, forward strand.
GACATCAAGAATGGCGATACCTCGGCTGGTGAAGAACTGCTTAGTGAGGGAGAACAGGGCAGGAGAGTAGGCTGTCGGGCCGCCGTGCGCCATGACGATAACTGGCGGTGATCCCTCGTGGTTACCGAGACTAGGAGTAGGCGGATAGAACCATCCATAGGCCTGTTGGGTTCCAGCACTATTGGACCAGGAGACTTGGGTGGGGGCAGAAATACAATCATCATCAAATCTGCGCTGTTCGGCAGTAAATGTGGTCAAAACCTGGGTTTCCCAGTTCATGAGATTCAGAGAGGTTGGTGCTGTTGGGGAACCCAGAAGAACTACGCTTTGACCATGATTAGCCGGAGCAAGGGTAGCGGTGCCATAGACACCCATCGCAGATAGGGTTCCGTCTGGTTCTAAGCATCCCAGATGGGCGAAACCATCCTCCCACCACGTACAGCCAATCCGTGTTCCATGATCCGTTGTCAGCAGAGCATACGGTGGTGTGCTCAATACCCACACAGGTTCACAGAAGTCCATGTCATGGTCGTTCAGCCGAGTGACCTCACCAGGAGTCCATCGGTAGAAGTTCCAGAACCCAGATTCGTCACTGAGAAAGACCAGAGTTCCGTCACTATCCCATTGCGGATGGACCGCAGAGACATCGATTGCATCTGAAACGATGTGTCGGCGCCCCTGCGGGGATTGGGCAAGGATTCTGGTGGTTCCCCAAGGCATGGATGGATGATCGTACTCCATCCACGCAATCCACCCGTTCGCAGACACGGCAGGAGAGAAATAGAAATCTGCCCCCGAAGCAATCACTGTTCCACCAGTGGAGTCGTTCGGAGCTAGGTCAAGTACGACCAAGGTGTCTTCATGTTCATTCAACCAATCAGAGTGATCTTCTCGTACGCACACCACTTGGTGATTATTCAGGAAGCTAAGCCCACCAAAGACCCAGGGGCCCTCACCAGTAATGGGGAAGAGCTCTCCATCAAGGGGACCAGCCCACACCCGAGACGTCGTCCGATCATAGAAACACACCTGACCTGCTTGGATCGCCACACAGTTCCCCCCGTACGCATGAATCGACGTCCGGCAATCCCACTGCGGTGTCAGATCAACCAGTTCCCCGTTCTCATCAAGAGTCACTAACGAGGTACGACCCTTCTCCGCAGGGTTCGACTGAAGCCAGTAGACCTTGCCGTCATCAACGAACCCCTCAGAGCGCCGCAGACTAGCCTGCCCGAGGTCGCCAGCACTAATAGGAGAGGGCCACTGGCCATACGGATCAGATCTCATGGCCAGACTCTACCCGATGTCGGCGTCAGCGAAGACATGCCGGTAGTCTGGGTTCGTGCGTGCATGGACTTCCCCGAGGATTCCGGCTTCGGTTATTGGTGTGCCGGGGCAATTGTGTTTGTATGATTCTGCGGTGCAGGCTCATGTGGCTGTGGGACCTATGCCGAGCGAACAGCGCAGAGCCAGCATTTATGTATGCGGTATTACTCCATATGATGCGACTCATTTGGGGCATGGGTTTACTTATGTGACCTTTGATGTGGTGAATCGGGTGTGGCGGGACTGTGGGTTTGAGGTTGATTATGTTCAGAATCTGACTGACCTTGATGATCCTCTCTTTGAGCGGGCTGCGGCTACCGGGGTGGATTGGAGGGGGTTGGCTGACTCGGAAACACAGTTATTCCGCTCGGATATGGAGGCTCTGCGGGTTATTGCACCGGAGCCCTACCTTAGTGTGAGTGAGTCTTTAGGGAGAATAGAAGAACTGCTGGTGCATCTTCGGGAGAAGGGCCAGATTTATCAGATCAACGATGAGTATCCGGATTGGTATTTCTGTGGCGATCACCAGGATGACTTCGGCGGTGTCAGTCATCTGAATCCCGAACAGATGCTTGCGGTGTTCGCTGAGCGCGGGGGAGACCCTGATCGTACGGGAAAACGTCATCGGCTTGATGCCCTGGTGTGGAGGCAGGCAAGAGACGGTGAGCCGTCGTGGGAATCATCCTTGGGTCGAGGTCGTCCCGGGTGGCACATTCAATGTACAGCAATTGCCTCATCGACACTGGGGGTTCCTTTCGATGTTCAAGGCGGCGGCTCAGATCTGTGTTTCCCTCACCATGAGTTCTGCCAGGCTCAGGCTCGGGCTGCAACGGGTAAGCCTTTGGCTCGTACCTTTATTCATTCTGCGATGGTTGGTTTGGATGGTTCCAAGATGAGTAAGTCTGAGGGCAACCTTGTCAAAGTCTCACAGCTTCTGGGACAAGGCCTGGATCCGATGGCAGTACGACTAGCCCTGCTGGCCCATCACTATCGCAGCGACTGGTCGTGGGACGGCAAGGTGCTGGCCCAAGCAGTGAATCGACTTGCTCGCTGGCGTGAGGCTGCAATGGGCACAACGTCAGTTGATTTCTCGACGACTGCCGACCAAGTACGCTCTCATCTACGGCAGGACCTTCGAAGCGATCATGCCCTGGAAACCATTGATCGCTGGGTTGAATCCAGTATTGCGAGCGCTGGTGATCATGCTGGTTCACGATCACACATGATTGATTTCACCGATGCTTTGCTTGGGGTTACGGTAACCTGATGAGGTGAACATGGACATAACCACCGATACTCAAGGCCTATTTCCAGCGATCGCCCAGGATAGGGCGACCGGCAAGGTGCTGATGATGGCGTGGATGAACGACGAGGCACTTCGTCGTACTCTTGCAACTCGTCAAGCCACCTACTGGTCTCGCTCCCGAGAAGAGTTCTGGGTCAAGGGTGAGACTTCGGGGCATACCCAGCATGTGTGCGAGGTACGTGTCGATTGCGACCGCGATGCGATCCTGCTGATCGTGGACCAAGTTGGTCCGGCCTGTCACACCGGGGCAGACACCTGCTTCGATGTTCATACCCCGCTGTTATCGGGGGAGGATAATGCTTGAGTTTATTCCGAGCCCATCCCAGGGAGTGTGGTACATAGGCCCCATCCCCATTCGCGGCTATGCTCTGTCGATTCTGGCAGGGATCACTGTTGCTTTCTTTGTTGCCCGGCTTCGCTGGAAGAGATGGGGTGGTGATGTTGCCAAATTCGAGAACCTCACCATCCTGGCGATCATTATCGGCATCGTGGGGGCCCGTATCTACTGGATCATCATTGAGTGGCCACGGTTTTTTGGGGCAGATGGCACCTGGTATCACATCTTCTTCGTGTGGCGGGGCGGCCTGGGGATCTGGGGAGGAATCACCTTCGGTTTCCTGAGCGCCTTCCTGTTATGCAAGTACTACAAATTCTCCTTCCTCAAACTCGCCGATGCTGTCGCGCCTGCATTCCTGATTGCCCAGGGGATCGGCAGGATAGGAAACTGGTGGAACCAGGAACTCTATGGTCTGCCGACCACCTTGCCCTGGGGACTAGAAATCGACCGGATTCACCGCGTTCCTGGTTTTGAGAGCTTCGAGACTTTCCATCCCACGTTCCTCTACGAGATGCTGTGGAACTTCGCCGGGGCCGCACTGATTCTCATTCTCGAAGAGAGGCTGCGCTTGGGGCGCGGCAAGGTCTTTGCGCTCTATGTCATGGTCTATGCCACGGGCCGATTCTGGATTGAACTATTGCGGATCGACCCGGTGGAATCCCTGGGGCCGATGCGCGTTAACAGTTGGGTGACGCTGACTGCGGGTCTAGTGGGGCTCGCGTTGTTCTTGTGGCTGAGCAAACGTAAAACTCCGCCAAATGAGATCGTTGCTACAGAGAAACCAGCAAAGCGGGCAAAGTTTGCTCAGCGGGCTAAAACCATTGATTCACTCACGGATACGAGTGAGGATTCCCAGCCAGTTTTGACCGATGATTCGTCAGAGAATGTGGTGGATGAATCCCCGCCAAGCCCTCCCGAGGAAGAAGATCTTTCCAGCTAACGCGACACGCCAAGAACGGATCTTCAATCGAAGATGAACAGGGCTATTCTTGTGGAATGGCTTTCGAGGCCTGGTGCGGTCCGTACTGAAAAAAGGAGTAACTGTGTCCTTCGTCCACCTTCATGTTCACACGGAATACTCCATGTTGGACGGTGCTGCGAAGATCGGTTCCCTGTTCAATGAAGCCGAGCGTTTGGGGATGCCGGCTCTAGCGATGACCGACCACGGAAACATGTTCGGCGCCTACGAATTCTTCACCACAGCCAAGAAAACTTCCGTCAAACCCATCATCGGAATCGAAGCCTATGTTGCACCGACATCCCGCCACTCACGGATCCAGGAATTCTGGGCTACCGGAAAACGCGAGGCCCAAGATGTCGACTCTGAGGGAGGCAAGGACGTTTCGGGCGGCGGACGCTATACCCACATGACGATGTTTGCCAAGAACGCGGTGGGACTTCGCAATCTCTTCCGGTTGAGTTCAATGGCGAGCTTCGAGGGTTACTACATGAAGCCTCGTATGGATGTTGAGCTACTCTCGCAGTACGCCGAGGGGATCGTCGCTACCACAGGGTGTGCCTCAGGGGCTGTGCAAACCAGGATGCGGCTGGGTCAGTATGATGAAGCCGCTAATCTGGCAGCGACCTACCGCGATATCTTCGGCAAAGACAACTTCTTTGTTGAGTTGATGGATCATGGGATCGAAGTTGAATCCGTCGTACGCGAGGATCTGCTTCGGCTCGCCAAAGAACTCAAGATTCCGCTGCTGGCAACCAATGACTCCCACTATGTCACGGCTGATCAGGCCGATGCTCACGACAATCTGCTCTGCATCGGTGTGGGGCGCAACAAGGATGACGAGAAGCGCTTCAGGTTCCGTGGTGAGGGTTATCATCTGCGCTCAGCCGATGAGATGCGTCAACTGTTCTACGGGCTCGAAGAGGCCTGTGATGCCACCTTGTCGATTGCTGAGATGGTGGAGGATTACGGTGATGTTTTCACCCACATCAACAGGATGCCGCAGTTCGCCGTACCAGAATCAGAAACTCAAGAATCCTGGCTGCGGAAACAGATCGACAATGGTCTTCAGCTTCGTTATGGTTCCAATCCATCTCCAGAAGTCCTCGACAGGGTCGCCACAGAGCTGGCGGTTATTGAACCCCTAGGCTTCTCGGCGTACTTCCTGGTCGTGGCAGATATCTGTCGATTTGCCAGGGATGAGGGAATCCGGGTGGGGCCAGGACGTGGCTCGGCAACAGGGTCCATGGTGGCCTATCTGATGAGGATTACTGAGCTTGATCCGATTGAGCATGGGCTGATCTTTGAACGTTTTCTGAACCCCGAGAGGGTTTCGCCTCCTGATGTCGATCTTGATGTCGATGATCGCAACCGTGACAAGATTCTCGCGTACTTCGCTGAC
>WQYJ01000141.1 GCA_009781325.1 Propionibacteriaceae bacterium
CTCCAGACACGCGCTCGTGGAACCCGCCGCCGAACTGAGGCTCTGGCGCCCCGATGCCCTGGAATTGCCCTGGAAATCAACCGCGAACGGTCGCCAGCATCCGGAAAGATGGACACCACGGAAGAAGCGATCTTCCCTAGTCAAAATAGGAAATCGCCAACAACCAGCCTTACCGCCGCTAACCAGAACGGGCTCTGACCCGCAAGGGGTCGCAGGTTCAAAACTCGCTTCGCTCACCTATCAACCCGACAAAAGATCTTGTTGTGACCTTGCCCGTGCCGGGGCCCCATGACACGTTCACAAGTCCATGCGATAACAGCTGAGCAGGGAGTGGGAACCTTGGATGACATACTGGCTGGGTTTATCCTGGAATTGTCGATACTGCCCCCATGAGGCACCAACAAGGAGGATGATCGTCTGTGCCTTATCTTCTGACGGCTGATGCGGTTGAGCACGTTGAGCAACCTGAGGGCAAGACCCGTGAGTATAAGCAGGATTTGTCGTCGCCTGAGAAGGCTATGCGTGCCATTGTCGCCTTCGCCAACTCTGCAGGTGGGCAACTCGTTGTCGGTGTTGCTGATGATGGCAAGGTAGTTGGTGTTGCCGATCCATTGCTAGAGCAGGAACGGTTGACCAATCTGATCGTCGACTGGGTTTCGCCTCAGATCCTTCCAGTTGTAGAGATGGTGCCGTTGGCAGGTGCCACAGTTGTAGTGGCGGATGTGGCGGTGAGCAGCCTTCGTCCTCATTTCTTGACCAGGCACGGCAAGGAAGACGGTACGTACATCAGGACTGCTGCTACCAACCGAAAGGCAGGCCCAGATTTCATTGCGGAACTGGAGCGGAACGCCAGAGGGATACCGTACGATAGGTTGCCAGCCTTCACCGCGACGATGGATGATCTTGATCTTGAAGTCTTTGCCGAGCAATTAGGACGCGAGGTTGATGAGCGCACCTTAAAGACGCTGGAGATGGTCGTCGAAGACCAAGGGCAGCTCAACCCGACTAATGGAGGCTTGTTGATTGCTTGCCCTTATCCCGAGCGGTTCTTCCCATTCGCATGGGTACAGTGCGCTCGATTTCGAGGTCCGACGAAGCGAGATATCTGGGATCAAGAAGACATCTACGGCCCCCTGCCACTGGCGATTGACAAAGTAATGCGGTTTCTCAAGCAAAATGCTTTCAAGCACGCCGAGTTCGGAGAGATATATCGAAGGGATGTTTGGTCGATCCCAATCGAACCCCTGCGGGAGATCGTCACCAACGCTTTGCTGCACGCTTCCTACTCGACGCACGGTACTCCGATTAAGGTGGCGTTCCTGGATCGCACGATTGAAATCGAGAGTCCCGGTGGGCTGATGCCATCGGTGAGCATCGAGGACATGGTCAAGGGTGTCTCAGTGGTTCGTAACCACGTAGTCGCCCGCGTGTTCAAGGAACTCGGGTTGATTGAGCGATGGGGAACGGGTCTTCCTCAGGCGATCCAAGCGCTAACCGACGCGGGGTTGCCTGCCCCGGAGTTTCAGGAGTTGCCGATCAGCCTGCGAGTAGTCGTCCACATAAAGGATCACTCAGTCACCCCAGAAGCTATTAGAGTCGATCAACTTATACACCTAGACACCGAGCCAGGTGTATATGTGTATAAGTCGGGTGTACAAGTGCCAGCAAGCGCAGCGATTGTTCTACAGACTGTGTCTACTGGCCCAGCGAGCCGTAGCGAGCTTTTGTCGGCGGTCGGTCTTTCCCAGTCGCCTAACAATTACTTGAGACACATCCTCCCACTTGTCGAAGCTGGATTGTTGGCACTTTCGATCCCCGACAAGCCACGCAGTTCTCAGCAGCGTTACCTCATCACCGATGCGGGGCGAGAATGGCTTGCTGCTCATAAGGAAGCGCCTCGAAGCGGCGCATCTGCTAGACCTTGAACCCGGTTTCCAGCCCTCGCGGGCGATACTCCCGACTCAAGCCTGCTCCGCGAGAGCTAGGCCGCGATGCCCTGGAGTTCCCCTGGAAATGGACCGCGATCATCCGCCAGTATCCGGTAGGATAGTCGCTACGGAAGAAACGATCTTTCCTAGTCAAACCAGGAAATCGCCAACAACCGGGGCTAGTCGCCACCAACCAGAACGGGCTTGGACCCGCCAAGGGGTCGCAGGTTCAAATCCTGTCAACCCGACAAAAGATCTTGAAGCGATCTTGACTGGGGGTCCACCGACGATCGCGTCCATTCCTCTAACACTCTGCTCAGAGAAGATCCTTTACCAGTTCTTCATGTGCACGCGGCGAGACGTTCTGTCGGTATCGACGAACTGGGAACCGGAGCCGATCTTCTGACTCGTCACTGAGCAAACATCCCTGACGATCGGGCAGCTGCATACACAGAATCAGACAAAACTATCCCAGAACTGGTATAGTTTTGTCCATGACAGCGCGGATGGATCTATGGGATGTGGCAGTCGAGCAGTACGGCTACGTCACGACTCGTGACGCCCAGAACCTGGCTATTGCATCCCTGGAGTTGACGAAACTGGCCGCCCGTGGCGCGCTAGAGCGGGTCTCCCAGGGGGTGTACCGCTTTCCGGAGTGGCCGATTGGAGCGAATGATCACCTAATGGAGGCCGTGTTGTGGACGCGTGATCCGCACGCGGCGCTATCCCACGACACTGCACTCGATGTTTACGAGTTGTGCAATATCAATCCTGACAAGACCCACGTCACTATACCCAGGCGGGAGAAGAAGCTGCGTCGAAACAACGTACCTGCAGCTCTGGTCGTCCATTATGAGGACCTCGACGGGACTCAGATTGGCTGGTGGGAGCAGATACCGACCGTAACAGTGGCAACCGCCATCGACCAGTGCATCGCTAGCAGGGTGCGCCTTGATCTGGTGTTACAGGCTATCGACACCGCGCGGCGTCAAGGCCGAATTGACCAGGCTACGGCTGAGCGCCAACGTCGCAATGCGAGGAAACCGCGCGCATGAGAGTTTTCGATCTTCCAGACAAACGCCGTCCCATCCCCAGTGTCCAAGCATTGAACAGGTGGTTGTCGGACGCGGAACGCGATACTGGTGTTACTCCGAAGCGATTGGGTCGGCTGGTTGCGTCCACCGTTGTCGTTGCTGCCCTGCAGCGTTCGCTCGGTGATGATCGACAGGCGCTATTCCTGGTTAAGGGTGGGGTGTACATCGAGTTCAACCTTGGCCTCCGGGCGCGCACGACCAGCGATGTGGACACTCTGTTCCGGGGTACTTTGGCTGAGTTCACCGACCGCTTGGACGAGTCCTTGACTCTACCGTGGGGGCCGTTCGAGTTGAGCCGTACTGAGGTCGAGATCATTGATGCGCCGAAGCTGGTCAAGCCGCGCCGGTTCTGGGTGCAGTTAAGTGCGAAGGGGGCAGTGTGGCGTCGCATCCAAGTCGAGGTCTCTTTCCCCGAGGGTCACATGGCCAGCCTGTCTCACCTGGTGCCTCCGCCGAACATCGGCTTCTTCGGGCTAGATGCGCCAGACCATCTGATCGGCGTCGCGATGGATTACCAGGTCGCTCAAAAGCTGCATGCAGCCTCCGATCCAGACACGGACGGGTATGAGAATCAGCGTGTTCACGACATCTGCGATCTGCTGCTGCTCAAGGATGCTTTCTATCCTGGGCTTCCACCGGCCTCGCTAAGGGCGGCATGCGTCGACATCTTCGAGTATCGCGCTGGTGAGGCTGCCCAACTGGGGCTACCTGTCCGGCGCTGGCCTCCGATGTTCATGATCAATGACTTCTGGCGGATGGCGTACCCTCCGCTGGCCGAATCCCTCGGCATCACACTGACGGTCGATGAGGCAGTCGCCGCCGTTGCTGAATGGGTCGCTCAAGTCGACGTTGCAAATGGGGAGCAGTCTCAGCGTGGCAGAAACCTAACGGTTTCGTGATACTTCTGGCGTTCCGGCCAGCCCCCATGGCATGTTCATCAAGAACCACGATGTCACTTCAAGAGCCTCTTCACCCGATGATGTCGTAACAGATGTCGCAAGAGATGTCGTAAGAGATGTCACTGTGGGTCTGACCAGCTCCGAGCGCAGCGTTCTGGCAATCCTTCGCTCATAAGGGTCAGTGCCAGCCCGCGAGTTGGCGTCGCAAACGGGCATGAGCGCCCGACAGACTCAGCGAATCCTAGTTGCCCTTGCCGACCAAGGCTTCATCAAGCGTGAAGGCTCAACGCGCTTTGGCAAGTGGGTCATCCTGAACGAGTCGTAACCGGGGCCATGCCCTGGAATTGCCCCGGAGATCAACCGCGTCCAACCCTCGAGCACTTTGCTCAGAGAAGATCCTTCACCAGCTCTTCATGTGCACGCGGTGAGAGGTAGGACAACGGCACATCAAAGACGGTCTTTGCTCCGAATAACTTCTCATCAGCCATGCGTACGGCGGCTCGCGCGTAGGCGACCATGACACTGGCGGTGAACTCGGGGTTCGACTCGAGGGCGAGGGAAAACTCTATGGATTGTGTGTTGTCCTGGGTCTTGCCGCTTCTCACGACCATGCCACCATGAGGCATCGCGGAATGCTTCTCCAGTAACTCATCCATCTCGATGAAATCCACAATCGTGTCATACTCGGCAAAGTAATGCGGCATGCTAGTGATCGCCTCTGTGATAGCGGCCTTGTCTGCACCAGGTTCCGCAACGACGAGACAATGACGAAGATGCTTATCTCTCGTCGTCAGTTCGGGCATGGCACCAGAGCGTACTTGTGCAATGGCTTCCTCGCGAGGGATGGTGTATTGAACCGCGTGAGCAACACCTGGCACGCGTCTGATCGCATCAGAATGACCTTGTGAGACACCCTTTCCCCAGAAGGTGTACGTGGCTCCAGCCGGGAGTACGGCTTCGAACAGCGCGCGCATCATTGAGAACAAACCAGGATCCCATCCTGTCGAAATCACAGCCGTGGTTTCCTTGGCGCAGGCATTGACCGCTGCCAGGTATTCAGGAATCCTCGCATGGGTGTCGAAGCTGTCAACGGTGTTGAACATCGAAGCAAAGTACGGCCCTTGCTCGGCGAGATCAGTCGCTGAACCTCCGCAGAGTACCATGACATCAATAGCGTCCGTCATGTGTTCAGCCTCGTCCACAGATAAAACAGGTACTGAACCCGACTCTAGGGCCACTGCGGCCGGATCCCGTCTGGTGAACACAGCCACAAGTTCCATGTCCTCTGCCGCCCGCACAGCCTTTTCAACCCCGCGCCCAATGTTGCCGTACCCGACAATGCCTATCCGTATCATTGCTCTTCCTTGATGCCTAATGTATGTCATCGTGATGAATGACACCCTTGATTCTAGCGAATGGGGGAGTGTGCCAGGGGGGCCAGGCCCTATGCCAGCGGGGCCAGGCCCCATGGCCTGTTAACCCCCGGTCATCCTGCCGCAGGCAGGACCCCCGGCAGCCAACGTTGGGACTTGGGGAAAGATCCACCCTCAGACCCTACGTCGGCTGCCGGGGGTCCTGCCTGGCGGCAGGATGACCGGGGGTTGGGTTCCTATGCCATGCCAGGGGGCCTGGCCCCTTGGCACGTTTTTGGCCCCTTGGCTCGTTTTGGTGATGCATAGGCCCTTATGGGGGGCTTGACCGCCCATGGTGTGAGTGATAGCGTATGACTTTGTGGCACCAC
>WQYJ01000142.1 GCA_009781325.1 Propionibacteriaceae bacterium
CCGCCCCCATAGCCCAACGGCAGAGGCAATCGACTTAAAATCGATCAAGTGTCGGTTCGAATCCGACTGGGGGCACCCAAGCCGCTTCAACCGACCCCACCCCCTCCCAAAACCCGTCACCGGGCGTACTTCATCGTCAAAGCGACGACAAATCACGCCGGTTGTTAGAAAAAGAGCATTTTGGGGGTGCTACTTGCCATGGTATGGGTATGACTATTGATGTGATTCGGTTGCAGTTGGCACAAAGAGTTGCTTCGACTCAGGCTGGTGTGATTACGACGGTGCAGGGAGACCGCCTCGGGGTTAGTAAAGACGTTCGTGCTCGCCTGGTACACCAGGCAATCTGGCGGCGCATTGTGCCTGGTTACTATGCCGTCACTCCAGACTCCTGGATGCAGCGCGCATGGGCTGGGGTGCTCATTGGGGGGCCCAAGGCTCTTCTTGGCGGCGAGGCTGCCTTGCATGCTATGGGACTGTGGAAAGAGCCCCAGGAGATTGTTGTTTATGTCGGTCGAACGGCAGGGTTTCCACAAGATGAGAGATGGCGGTTCATTCGGGCGGAAAGACATAGGGCAAAGTATGGGCTCATTCCACATACGACACTTGACGAGGCAGTCATTGATGTAGCGCAGGAATGGTCGGTTGACGCCTTGGTTGCCCTGGTGGGAAATGTCGTTACCAGCGGTCGTACAACCGTCACTGCACTTCAAGATGAGTTGGAGTCCAGGGCGCGGCATCGTCAGCGACGACTGGTGACAGACATACTTGCTGACGTGGAGGATGGTACGACAAGTGCTCTAGAGTACCGTTATCGATATGGCGTTGAGAAGCCCCATCGTCTTCCCAGACCTGCGCGTCAAGTAGCACCTTTCCAGAAATATCGCGTGGACAACTGGTACGAAGCACAGAAACTGATTGTTGAGGTAGATGGACTGGCCTATCATTCCGGTGTGGCTGCTTCGACGGATATGGATCGTGATAACTATCATTCAGCTCAAGGTGTGCAGACCCTCCGTTTCACCTGGAACCACATAGTCACCAACCCCTGCCAAACAGCCCACACTGTAGCAACAGCACTAACAGCCCGAGGTTGGCAAGGCCAAATCCGTCGTTGTCCCCGCTGTGCATCCTCTCAACAGCACAACAGGCGTACTTTATCGCCGCTATGACGACAAAGTGCGCCCGTTGGCAGTAAAAGGGGTTGTCGGGATAGGATTTGGGTATGGAGCTAGGAAAAATAACTACTGTTACTCGGGAGGGATTGCCGCTCATTCTGTCGCCGTTTATGACGACGGAGGCGCAGCGGGTGTACGAGTTGTGTCAGGATCCGGAAATCCAGCGCTGGACTACGGTGCCAAGTCCATACACTCTCACCGATGGTGAGAAGTTTGTGACTCAATTTGCCCCGGCAGCGTGGGAGGAACTGGCAAATGGGAGTTTCTCCACTGAGCACGAAGGGGCCGAGCTTTGCTGGGGACTTCGCATTGCCGGAAGCAGTGAACCTGCGGGGCTGTGGGGGAGTATTGGTCTCAAGCGCATTGGAAACCGGGATATGGAGATTGGTTGGTGGCTGGGTGCTGATGTACGCGGACACGGGATCATGAAAGCAGCCGTCGAGGTAGTCATCCAGACTGCCTTCTCACCTGATTTCCCGCTTCATGCGGCGTCGATCAGATGGTACGCCTATGTCGGCAACCACGCGTCAGCAGTGATCGCCCAACGCACGGGATTTGCCTACGAAGGTATCAACGAGCATCCGCCCAGCGGCGGACCGGCATCGTGGACTGCCGTCCTCTACCCAGGTGACCCGATGACGCCAAGGGATGGCTGGCCGGATCTATTGCCGGAATAGAGTCAGGCTCCCCTCCAACTTGTGAGATCCCCTAGATAGGTTTCCCGGAGTTGTAGTCGAAGTAGACCACTTCGCCCTGGCAATGAACACCATAATGATCGAGGCATACTGTCACTTCGCCTTTGGACACAAAAGCAACACGTATCGCCGCAGCGCTTGGATTGGCTGATGCCAATGCATCGATATTGCCATTCAGGACTGTATCGATGGGATTGATCCCTGTGTAGTCCCTAGCCACGTGATCAACTTGGGTCTTGCCGGACATGATTTGATCGATTCTCCACAGTTCTCCGTAGGGAGATAGGTCGCTGGGCAGCCTGAGCAGAACCTGGGAAGTGATACGTAAGCCAGACAATTCGTCGGTGTTGAGAAGGAATGGATTGCCGATGGGGAACTTGAAAACCAGGTCAAATCCCACTTGTTCTTTCGGCTTCATGGGCGCAGCCCAGAAGATCTCATAATCAGCAGGCAAACCCGTGAATGACCCAACAAGGTCGCCTACGCTGCTTCCTGGATTTTGTCCCCATGCCTGATTATTGTGCGGCGACAGCAGGTTTGTGTTGATGAACTCGATGTAGTTCACATCGTCGTAGAAAAAATCTGCCAGTGTCATCCGATATCCATCCTCCAAGCGGAAGGCAGCACCGTCGAACTCCAGCGGGTCCGACCATTCAATTGCCAGGTAGGTGTAGCGCTCGACGACGAGAAGATCCTGGACTATTCTGGCCGTCCACTCGGTTCTCAGGCCTATACTGCCATCACCGAACTCGCTGAGCGGGGAGGGAAGAGAATCCAGCCAAGACTGAGCGGCAGCCTGTGTATTGGGGAATCCTGGAAGGTCCAGTTTGCCGTCATCGACCGTACATGAATCGTATCCGCCGCATGCTCCACTGACGGCAGTGGGACGCCATCCAGCGGCTCCTCCTGTGCCACGCGATTGAGTTGTATTCTCTGGAGTAGAACCGAAGTACCCGAACTCAGATGTCATTTCTCGGATATTCGAGGGATCCATAGGTACGTACCCTGCCCGCGAAGCGAGTTGCTGGCCTTCGTCACTGAGGAACCAGTCAATGAGCTCCCGGCTCAAGGAGTCTTCAGGCTCATCGGCACGGATGACAGCGAAGTAGTTTGTTCCATAAGGATAGGCGTCGGTTGAGATATTCTCATTCGAGGGGGTGACCCCATCAATCGCCAGTGCCTTGGTGTTATCTTTCACGTACATTTCCTGGGTGTAGTAAAACATGGAGTAACCCAGGGCTTGATCAGAGTTGTCGTACTCACTGATAGCATCCACCAGGTCATTCATCGTGGTGATTCGGTACCTCTCTGGTGCATCCATGGGTACGGTATCGCCCATGGCTAACTGTAGAAAGAGGGTTTGGGAGCCCGAATTAGTCTGACGCTGATAGGGAATGATGCCACTGTTTTTGCCCTTGACCTGGCTCCAATTTGTGATCTTCCCCGTGTAGATGTCTTTGACCTGCTGACCTGTGAGTTCATTGACAGGGTTGGATTCATTGACGAGGAAGACCAGTCCATCCTTCACAATGGGGATAACCTCGAGTTCGACTCCGGCCTGCGCAGCAGCGGCGAGTTCCTCGACACTCGGAGCTGTGACAAAGATGATGTCCTTGTCCCCAGCGATGAGGTTGTCATAGGCCATCTCAGTTTTGTTGTGCACTAGTCCTTCGTCGGTACCTCGCAGCCACATCAGGGCAGCCTTGGTGAGCGGAATCGTCGCTGTAGAGCCGTCTATGAGTTCCACAAACTGCGCGGGGAGTGTGGGAGCGGTCGTATGTGATGGGGTGTTAGTGGACTCCTGGGGTTGGGTGCAACCAGCAAGTGCGAGAGCAATGGCGGCGACAACTACGATTCCTCGGTTTCGCATGAAAACCTCCTATCAGAACAGTGTTTGTCTTCAGTCTAGGCACAGAAGATTGCTCTGACAGGCCATTTCATAGATTCCTAAGTGATTTCTTCGCGATTTCATACTGATTTATCAGTGATCTTTTCCAAAACGTGCCATGGGGCCTGGCCCCGGCATGGAAAGGAAGGGAAATAGAGATTTCAGAAAGTGTCCGAGAGAGGACTTGAACCTCCACAGCCTTTACGGCCACTAGCACCTCAAGCTAGCGCGTCTACCTATTCCGCCACCCGGACAAGGTGTTGAATACCAGAGGGAAACTATACCAATACATCCCAGCCTTGGCGATTCCGTCATGGTGTGAGACGGTGAGCGGGACCGCCGGTAGTATCGGTATATGACAGCGATTGCGCGATCTGAGGCGGTGGCCTTCGCCTCGGAGTTAATCCGGATGGATACGTCGAACTATGGGCCGGATATCGAAGGACCGGGAGAGCGCCACGCTGCGGAATACGTAGCTGGCAAGCTCGATGAGGTTGGAATCAGCGTTGAAGTACTGGAGTCCCGACCTCGGCGTACCACACTGGTTGCTTCCTGGGAGCCTGAGGGTTGTGATAAGTCCATTCCGGCGCTGCTGGTCCATGGGCACACTGATGTCGTACCTGCCATCGCTGACGAGTGGTCGGTCGATCCGTTCTCCGGAGAGATTAAGGATGGCTGTATTTGGGGGCGCGGAGCGGTCGACATGAAGAACTTCGATGCAGTGATTCTGGCTGTGGTCCGAGACCGGGTACGCACCCAGCGCCCGACTCGGCGCCCCATGAGGCTCGTGTTCACTGCCGATGAGGAAGCCGGTGGATCGCTGGGGTCGATATGGCTGGCTGACAACCACCCCGATCTGATCGCAGACTGCACTCAAGCTGTGGGTGAGGTCGGCGGGTTCTCGCTGACGGTTGAAGGTCAAAGGCTCTATCTCATTCAGACCGCGGAGAAGGGAATTGCCTGGCTCAAACTGATTGCCGAAGGTACGGCCGGTCACGGTTCGATGCGTAATGATGACAATGCGGTGGCCGAGTTGGTACGTGTAGTTACTGCACTCGATTCGCATGTCTGGCCTGCCACCCTTCACCCAGCTCAGCAGGCATTCTTGGATAATGTCGGCGAAACACTCGACATCCAGATCACATCTTCCAATGTCGAAGAGACCCTGACCAAGCTAGGTTCGATCGCACGAATGGTGGGTGCGACGATGAGTCATACTCTGACCCCGACCATGCTTGAAGCTGGTTACAAGGCTAACGTCATCCCTCGCGTGGCGACAGCTTGCCTTGATGGCCGCTATCTGCCTGGGCGCAAGGAAGAATTCCTTGACATAGTGCGCGGCTATCTGTCAGAAAAAGTACGCATGGAGTTCATCCAAGAACAACCGGGAGTCGAAGCAGAGTGGGGGACGACGCTTACTGATGCTATGGCAGCATCGGTGCGTGAGTTCGATCCGACGGCGAAGCTCACCCCGTACCTGATGTCGGGGGGTACTGATGCTAAAGGCTGGGCCAAGTTGGGTATCCAGTGTTATGGCTTCACACCTTTGAAGCTTCCGCCAGACTTTGAGTTTATTTCCATGTTCCACGGAGTTGACGAGCGTGTACCGGTGGAATCTGTCGAGTTCTGCACAGACGTCTTCGATCGCTTCCTCGATCTTGCCTAACCGCAGCACCACCATCCCCCACCCTGCGGTGGGTTCTGCTCTTCCCCGCAACCGATCCTCTACCTGGCGGTGGGTTTTGTCACCATACGACGACAAAACCTACCGCAGGATGGAGGATCATGACAGAACCCACCGCAACGTAGAGGATCGTGACAGAACCCACCGCAGGGTGAGGATAGCGGCAGAACCCACCGCAGGGTGAGGATAGCGGCAGAACCCACCGCAGGGTGGA
>WQYJ01000143.1 GCA_009781325.1 Propionibacteriaceae bacterium
ATAAGGTTCCGTCTCCTTCAGGGGTGTCAATGATGGAGATCCCGTTGACTGTGAAGGTGCCAGTATTTTTCACCTTGAGTGTATAGGTGATTGTCTGACCTGCTGCTGTCACCTCATCTTTTTCAGTCTCCTTGATGATGCTGAGTTCTGCGAGAGGTTGCACGTTGACAGCAGCGATATCGGAGTCGTGTGCATGTTCGGTTCCATGATAACCAATCACTGTTGCTGTATTAATGACGGGTTCTTCTGCTGCGATGTCACTCTCGGTTACGAAATAGGTCACCTGGCAAGTGACTGTGTCTCCAACCTCCAGAGTCCAACCGCCGACGTTTCCGTATTCAATGTCCCAAGAACCATTGTCTTCAACTGCGTTAACCTTGCATCCTAGCCAGTTCACGTCTGGGCCTAATCCATCGGTAATTGTTACCCCAGTTAGCGACACGTTTCCAGTATTCTCAGCAGTGATGGTGTAAGTCACCAGGCTAGGCGTTGTTACGAGTATGTCCGACGGCGTTTTTGTAAGGTAAATTGAGGGGAATGGGTCAATGAGAAGATCAGCCGTCGCAGTGTTAGAGGTGACCTCTACTGGGGTGGAATCGGTGCAGTTTTTGTCTGGGGTTGCCCAGGCAGTAGCGTCAGATTCATTGTGAATGAAGCCTAACTCGATATCTTCTTGTTGTACGATGTATGTATCTTCACATGACCAGGTTTCACCGGGTGATAATGGTTCCGGCCTGTCGCAATCGTGGGGAGAGGGTGGCTGTCCTTTGCCCGTGAAAGCAGCTGATTCGGCGACGCTTAAGTCAGATAGCTTAGTTTCGCCCGTATTTTCCATCGTCCACCTATAGGTGACTTCCTCACCAGCGAATAGTGGGATGCTGTCATTGTCTCGGAAAACAGTCTTGTAAAGAGTTAGGGCTCTAATTGGTGTCACGATGCGATCCTCCACTGGTTCACCACCCATCTTTTTTCCACCACTTTGAAGTGCATCGAAAGTGAACGAAGAAACAAGATCTCCATCTTGAATGTCGCTGCCAACAATGGTATGAGTCCAGTAGCAAGTAACCTCTTTTCCATTTGGCATGGCATTTCCACTTCGTTCTGGGCAGGGCAAGTTGTCCGCTGTCACGAGTTGGCCTGTGATGTCGTCACCATTGAAAGTGATATAAAGCTCTTCTGCAGACCCGTTACACTTCTGCTGATTTAAAAAGAGTTTGAGTTCATAGGTGATCACATGGCCGGGGAGGATTGGGCGACAGATAGAATCGAGGTCCACGCTAGTCGTCAGAATCATGCATCCAGTTGAGTCTGAAGCGAATGGCGTAATATCCGCAAAGCCACCATCAGGCCCTGGACCAAACCCATCCCAAGGATCAATCTCAGGCATGTTAAACCCGGGGATGCCGAAGTCTAGGTCGGCCCATCCGGGGGCGCCTGTCATTGCTTTGCCGGTCTCGCAGCCATTCGGATCTGTGCAGAGTGCAGATCCGGCAGGAGCGGGGGCGGGTGTGCTGATTTCAACCTGGATGGGTAGGTCTAGGGTCACCGGCGCAGAGGAGCTCGGAGATGAGGGCGTGACCGGTGCAACCGAGGCGGGAGAGGGGCCAGGGGTTACCACTGCTTGAGGCGTGGCATCCTGGGACGGCTCTTCTGCAGGCGGATCTGTCGCGTCACCGGGGGCTGTTTCATTGTCTTCTGGCTCAGGGTCAGTAGACGCACTCGTAGCGTCATCGGCACTCGTAGCGTCATCAGAAGGTGGCTCTTCACCTGGTTCCTCCTCGGGGACTGCTTCCTGCAGGTCCTCTTCGGGTTGATCACCGACGGACTCTGGGGGAGGATCGACATCTTCGGGGGTCAGTGTCGGTGTCGGCGTCGGGGTAGGTTCAACCTCGGGGACGGTTTCAACTACAGGTGCTTGGTCCTCAGCGGGATCGGACTCAGCCGATGCTGGGGTGGGACTTAGGAAGGCCGAAGTCATACTAATGAACATGAGGGCGGCAGTTAGGCCAGCCAATAAACGTTGCGACAATGCACTCATCTCCGTGCTCTCTTCTCTGCTGGAGGGGCGTCGCCTCTTGGGGACAGACAGCACGTAGACGCTGCAAAATGTATCGGTTGCCGGGCACACCCAAAAACCCGATATAAATAATCCCTCCCCCAGGAGCGACTCACGACGTACAATAGCCCTTCTGAAATGTGTTGTCAACAGGATTTCATCAGGCGATCTGAATATACTTTTTATCGAAGTTTATGCCATCGCAACTACCCCAATAATACCCTGTATATCACCTTGTCAACGACTGTTTAAAGGGTTGTTGCGCGGCAAATCAGGAGGAAATTATTATTGCCTTTCAATAGTTCTTAATTCTGCGCTGAGGAGCCTCTCCATGTCCGCAGAATCGAGGTGCGGGATCCCAGCGCTGACCGGACCTGGGGAAGAGTGAAGTACGGCTGAGGCTAATCCGAGGTGCCGTTCGAGTGGGCCGCCGAAAATCGAGACCCCGAGAATACGGTCGTGCGGGATGATAATAACCCTCTTTGCGATGCGTCCGGTTCTTATCACGATGGCATAGGGCGTCGTGGCGTAACCCTGGTGTTTCCAGGTGATCGGATTGAATAACCGGACTCGTTTCGGCGACCCAATGAAGTGCGGCGGCGAGCAGGTTCCATGCATCGCCTGGTCGATAATCGCCCAGATTTCTGCTGTAGTGACCTCCGGCATGATCGACGACATTGCGATGGCTGCCATGTGCGGATCTGCGACAGGTACGAGCAGTGCGCGGTTGCTGGTCTCATTGCCGTACCCTGCGACATTGAGCTCAACTCTCCACCAGTCGTGGCTGCGCCACAGCAAGCGCTGGCGCAACTGGATAGCTTGGATACGGTTGGCCGGGATGGATTGGTTGACCCGGGTTGCTAGACCATGGGTGAGGTGGATCCCGTTGGGATGAACGAACCCAGTGAAGTCCATCTCAGTGATGAGGTAAGTCCAGAAAGTACGCACCATCCCAAACAGCAGGGGCAGCATCAGGACATAGCCACCCCACAGATCAAAGACCGAGGAAATGACGATGACCACAGCAGTGGAGGCGCCGGTGACCCAGGGATTGGAGGAGAGTAGATAGGACTTAATTGTCCAAGCCCTGGGCACCTTGAAAAGCTGCGGGGCTGTTTGGGGCAGATTTGTGGCAGCCTTGGGCGCCGATTCAGGGGAAGCACCCAGTTTGCGTTGAAGCACCTCCGCGCGTACTGCTTCGGCGTGGGCTGTTGTGAGGTAGGTCAGGGTGAGATTGGAGTCTGCCCCGCCAGCGGCTTCAAGTTTGAGTTCGGCTAACCCGAAGATGCGGGCGACGACTGGGCGTACGACGTCAACGGCTTCGAGTTGATCGAGACGCAGCTTGCGATAGCGCCGAGACAGGATACCGGTGTAAAGCTCAACTGTTTCAGTACCGATGCAGAATTTCGCCATGCGCCACCAGATGAAGTTGTAGGCACCGACAACACCGAGGATGAGGATGACGATGACCAGGATAAGCATCAGCACCTGGGCGCCGCCGGAATCGATGGCTTGGCGCAGATCATTCCACATTCTGTTAATCAGCAGCCCGACGATGGCGACCAGGACTGCCCAGCCGCGTAGCCATGGGGTCGCCGGGTGTAGCCGCTGCCACTGAAGGGCCAGTGGTTGCGTCGGCTGCTGCGGCGGTGGGGGGAGCACTGGCTCGGTGGTGGGCGGCGGGTAGGGCACTGCAGCCGGAGGGAGAAAGGAGATCGGCCCAGGGGGGTAGGCTTGCTCGCCTTCGGACGGTGGAATGACGGTCATTGGGCCGTCCCCGCAGAGGTGGGCGGAGCAAAACTGATGTATCCGAACTGATTCATCGGTTCAGGTATGGGGACAGGTGGGTCGATGACTGGAGAGGTGGGATCCAGGGGCTGCTCAGTTCGAGGATCACCGGTATCGTCATCCGGCTTACCAGAGAGATTTTCCTTATCAGTAAGGATATCGCGCATCCATGCGGCAATCTCAGGAGTCAATCCAGGAATGGTCGCTGCTAAGGTTGGGGAAGCGGTGGACACCGAGACTGTTGCCAGTCCGAAGAGGCGTTCGATGGGTCCGACATTTATGTCCACGTACTGAATCCGAACATAGGGAACCACGGTGAGCTTCCTCGACATCAGCCCGGATTTGGTGAACAGATCACGATCGCGGATCGCATACCCGATGGCTCGTACTCGGCGCGGGGTGAGGATGGCGTTGAGCGCCAGCAGCGCAGCGATGGAACTTGCCCCGCCGAAAATATAAGGAGAAGGCAGGATGAGATAGACCACCGCGGCTGCCAGGGCGAAGACGACCAATCGGATTGCCTGACCCAGCAGACGTACTGTAATTAGCCTCGGGCTCAGTCCGCTCCATTGAATATAGTCAGGATTGAACGGGTCAGCCGCAACAGTCTTACTCATGTGAGTTATTCTCCCATAGCTCATTGTCCGCAGTTGGTGCTCGTGCGCAACGACCCCTGCACAGCGCCCAGACGCTGGATCATTGCTGCTAAACTAGCACTCAAGGGCTGCGAGTGCTAGGAGGTGACCATGCTGGATGACCGCAAGCTTGCTGTGCTTCGGGCAATCGTCACCGATTACATTCGTTCACGCGAGCCGGTGGGGTCCCGGGCGATTGTGGAGCGTCATCATCTGGATGTGTCTCCGGCAACAGTGCGCAACGATATGGCTGCCCTCGAAGATGAGGGTTATATTATCCAGCCTCACACCTCGGCGGGGAGGATTCCGACTGACAAGGGTTATCGCTTCTTTGTGGATCGCTTGTCGGCGATGAAGCCGCTGACGAACGCCGAGAAGAGAGCTATCACGGCTTTTCTGACGGGTGCGGTCGATATTGATGACATCGTGACCCGGACGGTGCGTCTGCTGGCTCAGGTGACTTCCCAGGTGGCCATCATGCAGTATCCGACGATGAGCACTGCTGTCGTACGGCGGGTCGATATCGTGCCTCTGCATGATTCCCGCGGGCTGCTGGTTGTGGTGAACTCCTTGGGTAAGGTCGCGCAACGATCAGTGGATCTGGGTTCTGTCAATCAGGAGAGCCTTGCAGTGCTGCGAGATCGGCTTAATGAGTCTGTGGCCGGGTTAGGTCCCAGCCAGGCTGCGAAGGTCTTGGGTGATCTGCCAGCGAACCTCACACCGGAAGTACGCGGGATCGCCGTGGAGATCGTTTCGAGCCTGCTTGACATCCTGGCGACTGATCAGCCCACGCGGATCGCGGTGGCGGGGATCAATAATCTTGCGCAGTTCTCCAATGAGTTTGAAACCTCGATTCGTCCCGTACTCGACACTCTCGAAGAGCAGGTTGTGCTGCTGCGGTTGTTGGGGGAGGCATCCACCGAGGTGATGGTACGCATCGGGCAGGAGAACGACTACGCGAACCTGTCGTCGGCTTCGGTCGTGGCGAGCGCCTATGGTGTCGATGACACCTGGGCCGGGTTGGGTATCGTCGGCCCGACACGGATGGACTACCCCTCGACGATGGCCTCAGTACGGGCGGTCGCCCGCTATGTGAGTCAGATTTTGGCTGAAGGATGAGATGACAACTGATTATTATTCGGTTCTTGGTGTGCCCAGAGATGCATC
>WQYJ01000144.1 GCA_009781325.1 Propionibacteriaceae bacterium
CTGAGATAAGAAAACTCAACCCCCCGTCATCCTGCCGCCAGGCAGGACCCCCGGCAGCCGACGTATGGACTCAAACCCGGCTAGGTACTCAAGAAGTCAGCCCAGACATCAGCACAGTGTGAGGCAAATCAAGCAGTGCAGCACCAGGAATAAGCAACTTCCCGGAGCGTACCCCTGACCCGATGCAGAGTTGCTCAACTGCCACAATGGACTCGTCGACCCAGATGGGCCACTCATCGCCGAGTCCAATTGGAGTAATAGCTCCGTACTCCATACCAGAGGACTCCACCGCCATTCGCATCGGGGCAAAGGAAGCGCTGCGTACATCCAAGGTCTTGCGCACGAAAGTATTCACATCCACACGCCGATTCGCCAGACACATACAGCAGCACTTGCGTGTCTCCCCCTGGCGCTTTCCCATCACTAATACAGCATTGCCCATCACATGCTCCGGCAAATCAAAGGTCTGGCACACCGAAGCAGTCTCCGACAGCGACGGGTCAATCTCAAAGACCAAGGCATCTGGAATCGCCTTCAGGGCTTCAAAAGTTGACGCAGCAATTAAGTCCGGACGATCGGCCACAGGAACGGGGTTCATCTTTGAAAACACATATCTATCATCCACCATCACACAGATAGAGTTGAACCATGGATGAATTATGGGACCTGATGGATGCGGATAGTTTGCTCGATTCCAAGGCTCTCTGATTGAATTCATCTTCGCGCCATGTACTCGAAGGAACAACCGTGACTGATTCTCCCATCTCTGACGAACGTCGCGCACGCCTACACCGACGAGTGAGGTTCATTGTTGGGTTCACGATTACCTACAACGTGATCGAAGCCGTCGTCTCGGTGTGGGCAGGGGCTATGGCTTCCTCGGCGGCGTTGATTGGCTTCGGTTTGGACTCGGTTATTGAAGTGTCGTCCGCTGCTGCTGTCGCCTGGCAGTTCACGCGCAACGACCCTGAGAAATGGGAGAAACTGACTGTCCGGGTCATTGCCATCGCTTTCTTCGCTCTTGCTGGATATGTCAGTATCGATGCGATTCTTACCTTGGCGGGTTTCTCTGATGTGGACCACAGCCCACTGGGAATCGTGATCACCACCCTAAGTCTTGCGATCATGCCCGCCCTAGCCTGGTACGAAACCCGTGTCGGCAAGGAGCTAGGCTCTGCTTCGGTACGCGCCGATGCCAAGCAGCTTTTCTTGTGTTCCTACCTATCTGGAACTGTCCTAGTGGGGCTAATCCTCAACTCCCTTCTTGGCTGGATGTGGGCCGATTCCATTGCCGCCCTCGTCGTTGCAGCCCTCGCCGTACGAGAAGGTATTGAAGCCTGGGGTGAAGGCATAGAATCCCCGCTTGAGATTCTTGAGGAGTTGGAAGACCAGGCTTAGTCAGTCTCTTCCATGAACTCCTTCTCAATCAAAGCGCGACAGGCAGCCACAGAAGTGAATTGAATGGCGTTCATACCCAAGTCTTGGGCAGCTTTGATGTTCTTCGGTAAATCATCGAAATAGACGATGCTCTCCAGCGGTTGATCCATCATCTCTGCCAGCGTACGGAAGGCACCCTCATCAGGTTTCCTGACGGCAATATCACCAGAGATTGCCCAGGTGCCAATCCACTGTGTGAGCCCAAATCGTTCACGCAGAATCAGTGACCACTCGCTGACATCGTTGCTGAGGCAGCCGAGCTTAAACCCCGCTTGATGCAGGTCTGCCAACAGTTGCGCCATCCCCGATGACAACTGATGACGCTGACAGTACACCTGGTCATCTCCATCGATCCCGCAAGCATCCCAGAACTCATCTGTGGTCAGTAACCCCAGGCTGGCTTCGCGATAGAGCTGGATCACCTTCGGCTGCGGAAGGATACAGCCGAGTTCACGCAAATAGGGGATGAGAACAGAAGCCACATCATCACCGTCGGTGTAGAGGACACCCATCGCGTCAAAAACGATGGCGGGGCGAATACTGACATCATCGATCACTACAACTGCTTCCTGTCGAATGTAAGGACGCAGCCAACAACGATGGCAACCGTGGCTCCAGCACAGATCCACAGAGCTGGTATGAAGTCACCTGGAGTTGAGGTGCCAGCCAAGAGACCGTAGGTTCCTCCTGCCAGGGTGACAGGGTTATACCGATGAACAGCGGGGGAGAGGTTGAGTAAATTCAGCACAATCACTACACCACCGGCTGCGAGTAGGGCTCCATAGATGCCGCTCATCGCAATCCCGCCCAGCATCAGACACCCGATCATGAGCAGCCCGAAGACCCAGGGGGAGATGAAGGTCACCACGATGTGGGGGAGTGTCTCGTACCCCCAGAAATAAATGGTGTAGGCCCAGGTGACCCCAAAAGCAATCAGGTAACTCAGTGTCCAGATCAGCGATGCGACAGTGAACTTAGCCAGAATCACAGTATGTCTGGTTAACCCCTTGGTCAGAACATTGATCAGCGTACCCTTAGCAAACTCATTGGCTGTCAAACCGCAGAAGACGATGATAAGAGCCAGCATTCCCAACTGAGAGATATTGGAGAAGTACTGGGCCCAGGAGTCCAGGGCTACAGGATCCGGCATTTCGAGGATCACTCCACCCATATCCATTCCATTGAGCAGGGTTGGGATGAGTTTGGCTGTCAGAGGGTTCATGATACCCAGGGCAACGAAGACCGCGATCATCGACAGGAGTCGGTAGGTGCGCCAGTTCTCCTGGAACTCTTTCTTGCAGAAGGCGAGGTAGGTTCTCATGAGACCGCCTCCAGATAGAGATTCTCCACGCTGGGCGCTATGGCTTCAAACTTCACCGGGAGGATGTCGTGCTTAGCTAGGAGTTTCAGTACGCGCCTCTCATCGGCTTCATCAGTGGTCGATAGTGTCACCTCTGTTTCCGTACGCTGCGCAATGAGCCGCTGCGGCACCAGTTCACAGAATCGGTGTGTATCACTGGGATGCGAAAACTCAACAGCCAGCCCGGAGGAACCATGGCGGTCTTTGAGTTCCGACAGAGTTCCCTCCAAGACGATATGGCCCTGATGGAGGACGGCTGCCCGGTCGCAGATGCGCTCCACATCGGAGAGCACATGGGTGGAGAAGATCACTGTCGTGGTCGAAGAAATCTGACGCAGAATATCCAGCACTTCCTTGCGGCCAACCGGGTCGAGCGCTGAGGTTGGTTCATCGCAGATCAGCAGTTTCGGTGAGTTGATCAGAGCCTGAGCCACACCAAGACGCTGCTTCATGCCTCGTGAGAAGGTTCCGATTCGCTTGTTTGTCTCACCCAGTCCAACCAGATCCAGCAACTCCTGGGAGCGCCTTGTGATCTGCGCTGGACTCAGACCGACAATCTCACCACAAAAGCGCAGGTATTCACGCGGACGCATGAAGGGATAGAACTGCGGTACGTCGGGCAGATAGCCCACATGACGATTGGTCTTCGTCATCCCGAAGCGTACCTTCTCCTCGAGGACAAAAATCTCACCAGCATCCGGCGAAAGCAGCCCAAGAGCCATCTTCATCGTGGTTGTCTTACCAGCTCCATTCTCCCCAATAAAGCCAAAAACAGAACCTTCGGGGATACTCATGGAGATCCCATCGATAACCTGGTGTTTCCCGAAGCTCTTAGAGAGGTTCTCGATTCGCAGGATGTCCATGCTAGCTGCGTTCCTCGTCGCTCCTGCCGAGTACGAAGTAGAGGATTGGCCCGATGGTGTTCACCACGATAACGACCACGATCCACAGGATCCTGTTGCCCATCTTGTAACTGGAATGGGTCAGGATGTGAATCAGAGCAGCGACCATCAGACCAACTTGAATAATGGCCAAGGGGATGATGACAGGTAGGAGATCCATCAGCGAGTTCATGATGCATAGTCTAGTAG
The DNA here is from genome assembly GCA_009781325.1 of Propionibacteriaceae bacterium. GTDB lineage: Bacteria > Actinomycetota > Actinomycetes > Propionibacteriales > Propionibacteriaceae > WQYJ01. Next base: position 3,889 of record WQYJ01000144.1, read on the forward strand.
CTTCACCCGTCCCAAAAAATCACTGCTAGCAGAAACCAAATTCACCCGATGATAAGCTATTACTATCATCACACTGACACCAATGGAGGTAGGTCATGAACAAAAACACAATCAGGGGTACCCAGATGCGGCGATTTTCAATGCTGGCTTTACCCATTGTTTTCATTGCACTGGCTCTCACATCAACCGCTGGATGCTCGTTGCTTTTTCCTACAAATGACGACAATGTGCCTACTCCTCCTGTCGAAACGACACAGGACATACCGACCGATCCCACAGACGAACCCACCGTGCAAACCGATGACAGTGTGCTTCCGTCCGAACTGCGAGGTACGTGGTGCAGCCAGACTAACAAGGCAAAGTGCATCAATCTCGATCACGTACTTGCCAAGTATCCCAATGCAAGCTTCGAACTCTTCCCCTCAGGACCAGACTCTCCTCAGTTCTTCAATCTTTGCCTAGAAGGAACACCCTGTGTCTCTTCCGACGAAGTGAATTTCTACTACTTCCCAGTTGGTGCAGGATGGAATTGTCTTGACGAAGCCGCAGAATTTAGTCTGACCACATGCAACCCTGACTACACAAGCTCCCATGATGTAACAAAACCTCGATTGAAGATTCTCTACAATCATCAAGACACTGAGTACGCCGATACGGAACCGCTCTATCTCAATCCGTCAGCCACAGGCACCTTTGATGACCTGACCGTCATCTACGGCTAGACGGGACATACTGAAGGGCTCCTAACTATGGGAGATTCAGGGTGGCTGGGGTGTCATAAAGGAGGCGTTTACGCTCGGAAGCGGTGGTCGTTGAGCCGATGGCTTCACTGTGCGCATCAATGTCCATCCGACAACCGGGTCTGTGGCTGAGAGGGTCCAGAGGAACTCGCCTTTGAGGCTGAACCCGCAGTGGGCAACGGTGTCTAACTCGAACACCCCTGGTGTATCAGGGCCGGGGTCAAAACATGACGACACTGGGATCGAGGAGCGTAGGATGTGTGAGGGGTGAGTCCCCGATAAGGACTCCAGAGGATACATCGAGTCTTTATGGGGTTTAGGATAACGATCTATCGTGGCTGGGCTCATCGACTTCAACTCAGCCAGTACCGCTGGGGTTGCCTGGGATGTGACCTTCCCCAGTTCACGAAGCCGTACCAAACGTTCGAGTTGGTCGTCCATGACCACCGCGAGGTACTTCCCGCAAGGTTGGCCGGTCAACCGCCACACCTCCTGGAGGACAACCACCGCATCGTAGGAGTACTTCCTAGGCCCTGGGTTTCCTCTGCAGCTGACAAGCCGCCCCCTTCCTCGTGGAAGCCTTCCTGATAGCCCGGCTGGCGTGATCTCGATGCCACCCAGTCACCTTGATGAGCGCGTCGAGGATCTCCGCTTTCTCTTGACACGCCGACATCGGCAACTCCTTGCTCATTCAAGCCAGTAAACACCACCCAACAGCAGCTCACCTTACGCGGACACTTTTTGTGAGGCAAGCGCGACACTTCCCGGACCTCTTTGCTGAGGCTAGTCAGCGCCTTGATATCCGCCGTCGTGCTGAGAGATGCTTTGCGAATAGAGGTATTCCAATATCCTGCAACCCACGATGGAGTGTTTGGAGGCACCGTATGCTTCAGATTGAGCTTGATGTCTTTTCGGGTCGGCCGAATCCTCGATGGCGATTGACGCCGCGGGAGGAAGTGGAGTTCGTTGACCGGGTCATGGC
>WQYJ01000145.1 GCA_009781325.1 Propionibacteriaceae bacterium
AGTACGCACCAGGTCGCATAGAGCCGAAGCATCTCGCCCTCGCTGGCAACAAAAGCCTCAAAAGCCATCTCCCGTGATGCCCGGCGCCCCAACTGGAAGATCACCTTCAGCGCATCCTTCTTGGCTACCCACACCTCGTCGCGCGGAATAGACGAGGAAGTCTCTGCTGCCAAGTACGCCTCTTTCCGACGCTGCTGTACGAGGGCACGCGCATCCTGCAAAGCTGTGGCGTACTCCTCAATCCCCTCAGGTCGGATATAAATCGGATTGACATATTGCCTTGTCGACGGGAAGTACGGCGATGGCTGCATGGGCGCAGTCACCTCGGCAGCATGGATGGGATTGATCAAAACAAAATCTGCGCCATGGGCTGTCTTGGCCCACACGGCCAAATCCGCCAGATCTGTGAAGTCACCGACTCCCCAGGAGGTCTCAGAGCACACCGAATAGAGCTGAGTCATGAAACCCCACACCGAATCAGACTCGATTTCCGGGGTTGGCAGGCGCTTGGGGGTGACAACAAAAGACGACTCCCAGGCATCATCATCGGATTCCAAGAACAGCGTGTGATAACCCGGAGGAACGTGAGTCGGCAGGTTGAAGCTGGCACGGCCAACCCACTTGCTGTCGATAATACGATCGGGATCGAAGTTGCCGACCTGATCTAACGCGAAGGTGGAACCGTCTTCCAGCCGTACCCACACATGAGCCGGACGCCCCGAGCGTACGTGAGCATGAATCTTTTTCGCCTCATCCTGGGTGACGACGATGCACTCAGGCAGCGCCTTTCTCCAGGGACGCTCATCGGCTTCGATGAAAGCCTTATCGATCCATTCCTCACCCTCGGTATCGACATCCATGGCCTTCAAACAAGCCACCACTGTGGCCTCGGATGGCTGACGATATTGGCCCTTCCAATCCCAGAACTCGGTGGAGATTCCATAGGCATGGGCAAGGCTGGCTATTCGGGGGTCAATCCCTGTCATTGGGTTCCTTCTTTGTTCGTCGTCAGTCTTCGCTGGGTTGTGCCTGATCGATTTGTTCTGCTCGCTCGCCATGCACTTTGACGAGAAGAGTGGAAGCAAAGATGTCAGTGACGGACTGCTTACGTCTGTGCCATAACGGCAGGAAAACGTTCACTGCCTGAATGAGCATAAATATGCTACCACCGGTTGAGAAGAGCGCCCAACTGAGGCCTTTGGAGACTGCTCGCAGCCATCCTGGTTTCTCTTCGGTAAAGGTGTAGTCGGTGTGGGGCGGGATCATGGATGGGGAAAGTGGTGCTCGTACGACTTTGACTCCGACAGCTTTGTGTCCCAGGGTCGCTCCCCACGTGCCTAAGAATGCTATGCAGTAAACCGCAGTGATCCCTCCCAAGGCGAGCAGTAGAGTCGAGACATTGTTCGCTAGGGCTTGGGTTGGGGTGGCAAATTCACCGATGAGCAAGGCGTCGGCCACTTCTTGGCTGTAGGCAAGGTATTGCTCCGCCGTTCGGGATAGAAAGTCCGGTGCTGCGGTGAGCAGGACGATCGCTGCCAGAACCCAAGCGATGATGGAGTCGATGATTCCAGCGCCCAAGCGGCGCCACCACCCTGCAAGAGGAAGGTCGAGTGCCGGGTCTGCCTTCCGAGAGGTATTTTGGGGATGCGTACGAAGCTTCAGCGTGGTTTGGGGTGAATGGCGTACGACCTGAGTCCAGGCTTGGCCGTCCCAATACCGTTCCAACCCCGGGTTCGCCGGATCGCGATACCACCCCCCAGGCGGGCTATCAGGACGAATACTCATCCCCCTATTCTGCCACGCCCCCGCCAGTCATTCTGCCTCACCTCTGTCATCCTGCCGCCAGGCAGGACCCCCGGCAGCCGAACTATGGACTATAGAAAGAAAAGCCAACCCCAGACCCTACGTCGGCCGCCGGGGGTCCTGCCTGGCGGCAGGATGACCGGTGGTTTTGTAGAGACTGGGGTTAGGAAAGCTCGCTAAAGGCCATACCTCACCCCCGGTCATCCCGCCGAAGGCGGGACCCCCGGCGGCTGACGCAGGGACTGGGGTTGCACCGGTCATCCTGCCGCCAGGCAGGACCCCCGGAAGCCGAACTATGGACTATAGAAAGAAAAGCCAACCCCGGACCCTACGTCGGCTGCCGGGGGTCCTGCCTGGCGGCAGGATGACCGGGGGCGTATGGGCTTGAGTGCAGTGTGACAAGCCTCAGCGAATCTGACCATTGCCGGTGATGACGTACTTCGTGGTCGTCATTTCCGGTAGAGCCATGGGGCCGCGGGCATGAAGTTTCTGTGTGGCGATGCCGATCTCAGCCCCAAACCCGAACATTCCTCCATCAACGAACCGGCTCGACGCATTCACCAGCACACATGCCGCATCAACCTCGGCAGCAAACCGATTCTGATTCCCAACATCATTAGTAATAATCGTCTCTGAATGACCAGAACTATGGCTTCGAATGAACCCAATCGCTTCATCCAAATCATCCACAATAGCCACACGAATATCGAGGCTTAGGAACTCTTCATCCCAGCCGTCGTACGGAGTCTCTCCAATTCGAGCATCGAGAGCCTGTGCTCGGGAATCCCCTTGAACACCGACTCCCAGCTCAGTGAAAGTATCGACCATCCGCGGCAGAAAATCCCGCGCAATCGAAGCATCGATAACCAGAGTTTCCAAGGCATTACACACCGAAGGACGCTGGGTTTTCGCGTTGATAATGATGTCTACAGCCATGTCCTGATCTGCACTAGCATCAACGAAGAGGTGACAATTTCCCGCACCTGTTTCGATGACCGGCACCTGCGAGCCGCGTACGACAGCGTCGATCAGGGAGGCACCGCCGCGAGGAATAAGTACGTCGACCAATCCGCGGGCTTTCATCATCTCATCGGTAATATCGTGACCGCCTTCAACAAGGTTGACGATGCGCGGATCGAGGCCAACAGCTTCCAGTCCATGCTGGAGGGCTGCGATGACTGCCCGATTGGAGTCCAGGGCGGAAGAAGAACCGCGAAGCAGAGCGGCATTTCCAGACTTGAGACAGATGCCGGCTGCATCGGCGGTGACATTGGGGCGGGCTTCGTAGATGATGCCTACGACGCCGATAGGTACGCGTACTTTGTTGATATGGACACCGTTTTCGAGATTCCAGCCGTGGAGAACTTCACCGACTGGGTCCGGCAAGCCAGATAGGTCGCGTAGCCCCTGGGCCATCCCTTCTACCCGGGAAGGGTCGAGGCTGAGCCGGTCGATGAGCGCGGAGGCGACTCCGGCCTCGCGGGAGCGCTGTACGTCGCGGCCATTCGCTTCGAGGATTTGCTGGACGTGGGCCATTAAGGAATCCGCCATAGAATGCAGTGCCTTGTCTTTGACCGCCCGAGTAGCAGTAGCCAGACCAAGTGAAGCCTCCCGAGCGCCTCGCGCCTGCTCAATAAATACCGATGTCATGGATGTAGACTACCCTGTTCCCCACCCCCGGTCATCCTGCCGCGAGGCAGGCCCCCCGGCGGATGTCGTAGGGGATGGGGTAAAGATCTTGGCCCAAGACCCCACCCCCAGTCATCCTGCCGCAAGGCAGGACCCCCGGCGGGTGTCGTAGGGTCTTGGGTTAAGATCTTGGCTCAAGACCCCACCCCCGGTCATCCTGCCGCGAGGCAGGACCCCCGGCGGGTGTCGTAGGGGATGGGGTTAAGATCTTGGCCCAAGACCCCACCCCCGGTCATCCTGCCGTGAGGCAGGACCCCCGGAAGCCAAACTATGGACTATAGAAAGAAAAGCCAACCCAAGACCCTACGTTGGCTGCCGGGGGTCCTGCCTGGCGGCAGGATGACCGGGAAAAAGAAAACCTATCCCCCGACCCTACGACAACCGCCGGGGGTCCTGCCTGACGGCAGGATGACCGGGGTGGGTTAGCTTATTACCAGATCGTCGCGGTGGACGACCGGTTTGGAGTAGGCGGGGCCGATGGTGGAGGCTAATTCTGAGGAGTTGTGCCCGAGCATCTCCGGCAGTTCGGCGGAGTCGAAGGCGGCCAAACCACGCGCGATGACCTCTCCATCAGCATTAACAATTTCAACAGAATCACCAGCATGAAAATCACCTGTCACCTGAGTGATCCCAGCAGCTAAAAGCGAAGCAGCGGTGGTGAGAAGCGCATTAGCAGCACCATCATCAACATGAAGCTGCCCTTGAATCTCACTCGCCTGGGCGAGCCACCCTTGGCGCCGTGAAAGACGCTTCGCGGACGCCGCAAAAACCGTACCCACTTCATGACCTGCCAAGGCAGCCGCAGCTTGATTACAGCGTGCCAGAATCACCGGAATCCCGGCCGAAGCTGCCAGCCGTGCCGCTTCAACCTTCGACGCCATTCCACCCGATCCAATCCCCGAAGACCCAGGACGAAGCACATCAATGTCGAGCGCTGCCACATCGCAGACATAATCGACCCGCTGTGCTGATGGATCGGAGGGGTCGATGGTGTAAAGACCATCCACATCAGAGAGAAGAACCAGCGCATCAGCATGGACTAACCCTGCGACTAGAGCTGCCAGATAGTCGTTGTCACCGAGGCGCAGTTCGCGGGTGGCGACAGTGTCGTTCTCGTTGACGATAGGTACGACACGCAGCCGGGTGAGGGCGCCGAAGGTACGCAGAGCATTGGAGTAGCTGGCTTTGCGCGAGAGATCCTCGCGGGTGAGCAGGACTTGGGCTGTACGAATTCCATGGGCGGCAAAGGCTTGGGTGTAGGCAGACATCAGCAGGCCCTGACCCACAGCCGCAGCGGCTTGCTGTTGAGGGATGTCGGTGGGACGGCGTTTGAACTTTAGCGGTTCCAAGCCGGCGGCTACAGCACCGGAACTTACTAGGATCACTTCAGAACCGCGAAGTTGACGTAGGGCTAGGGCGTTGACAAGGATATTTAAGGTGTCCAGATCGATGCCTGATTTGGGTGAGGCTAGAGAAGAAGACCCTACTTTCACCACAACACGGCGAGCCTTGGAGATGTGGTCTCTAATCGCAGTCGCATCCGATGATCGTGGGTCAGTCGTCTCAATCATGTCGTTCCTAACTCGCTTCTCACCTCGTATTCTAGCTTCTCTCCGTCATCCTGCCGCCAGGCAGGACCCCCGGCAGCCAAACCATGGACTCTAGCGAGCTTTCCCAACCCCAGTCCCTACAAAACCACCGGTCATCCTGCCGCCAGGCAGGACCCCCGGCAGCCAAACCATGGACTCTAGCAAGCTTTCCCAACCCCAGTCCCTACGCCAGCCGCCGGGGGTCCCGCCTTCGGCGGGATGACCGGGGGGTGAAGCATGGCCTCTAGCGAGCTTTCCTAACCCCAGTCCCTAGAAAACCACCGGTCATCCTGCCGCCAGGCAGGACCCCCGGCAGCCAAACTATAGACTCTAGCGAGCTTTCCTAACCCCAGTCCCTACGCCAGCCGCCGGGGGTCCCGCCTTCGGCGGGATGACCGGGGGGTGAAGCATGGACTCTAGCAAGCTTTCCCAACCCCAGTCCCTACAAAACCACCGGTCATCCTGCCGCCAGGCAGGACCCCCGGCAGCCAAACCATGGACTCTAG
>WQYJ01000146.1 GCA_009781325.1 Propionibacteriaceae bacterium
AAGAGTCCTGCGAGTTCCCTGGCCGGCTCCGGATTCCAGACTCTACGCCGCCACCGGTTCGAGGCTAGTTACTCGCCGATCGAGGTCATTAAGCCATTCAGCATGCTGCGATTGAACGGCCAGGCCCACCACATCACCCTTTTTCAGGATCTGGTATTTCTTAGCCAGGCCGTTGATGGCATGTTTGGCGGCATCGAACTTCTTGTCCAGCGTTTTAAGGCGCTCGGTCGTATCGTTGAAGCCTTCGGCAGTTTGTAAAGTGAGTGTCTCCAGGGACGTGTTCACCTGTTTGAACTGCTCTGTCGTGTCATTGAAGCCTTCGGCCGTCTGCAAGGTGAGCGCCTCTAGGGATTTGTTGACCTGTTTGAACTGCTCTGTCGCGTCATTGAAGCCTTCGGCCGTCTGCAAAGTGAGTGTTTCCAGGGATGCGTTGACCTGTTTGAACTGCTTGGTCACTTCGTTGAAGCCCTCTGCTGTTTGTGACGTAAGAGTTCCGACAGCCGACTCGATCTTGGTTGCCGTGCGTTTCTCGGAAGCTTGAATGGCAGAATCGATCTTGGTGGCCGTACGTTTCTCGGAAGCTTGAATGGCAGAATCGATCTTGGTTGCCGTGCGTTTCTCGGAAGCTTGAATGGCAGAATCGATCTTGGTTGCCGTGCGTTTCTCGGAAGCTTGAATGGCAGAATCGATCTTGGCATCAACCTGTTGGACAATGCGTTTCTCGGACGCTTCGATCAGCGTTTGCATCTTCTGCTCCATCTTCTGGAGGAGGTCGTCATTGGATAAACTCATAACATCTCAAGTATAACAAATGCAACCCACATGGTGCAATAGCCACAAGCACAGCAGGCAGGAAACAGGGGTCTAGAGACAGAACGCCTTCGGCTTCAGACTCCAGCCTCCCGCTTCCTCGCCCCTGTTCGAACAAGGGCCGGTTGGGGTGCCCGGGTACACGAGACTCGAACCTGAGCGACCCCGATAACAAAGAACCCGCAGGCCAAACGGTCGCGGGTTCGAACGTCGAACTCTTGGGGCGCTTCCTCACACTCTCCTCGAACCTGAGAGTAGACCCTGAGCCCGTGGCCGAAGCCTGGTCCGCCGCCCTCCGGCAGCGTACGCAGAGCCAGAGAGCCGCCCAGCGCCAGAAGAGCGCGATGAGACGCACCGAGCCTATAATAGTACAAATGTACGAACAAGGTCAAGGCATCCGCCCCATCGCCACCGCGCTGGGCATCAACCGCTCGGTGGTACGACGGGTGCTGAGCCAGCACGACGTGCCGCGACGTGGGCCGACCCTGCCCGACCACCGGACGCACGAGATCCGTCGCCTCTACGACTCCGGTCTGTCTATCGCTGCGCTGGCGGCCCGTCTGGGCGTCGGCAAGACCACCTTGCAGCGGTTCATGCACCGCAACGGCATCACGACTCGGGACAGGCATGGGCGGGTGCGAGCGATGGCATGATCACCGTTCAGCGCGCTGACCTGCGAGGACGTTCACGCTGAGTGCTGGACAGGGGCGACGTGGTTCTTGCCGCCGCTAGGCCGCCAGTGACCCACCGGGCGTTCTGGGTGTGTCACTGTCCAGCGCGGAGTACGGTGGCCTGGTGGCTGGAGACGACCTGACGTCCCAGGTGGGTTAAGATGTCCGATTTGCTTGTCCGGTACCCCAGGGCTGAGTACTATCGGCCCGTGCTGCGCGTACCGGACGAGTCCCACCGTGACCCTGCCGACCGTACGGGCATGGTCATTATCGGAGTCACGATACTCACCGTTGTGGCAGATTTGGTTACCATTGGCGTGTTGCCGACCGTAAGAAGAAGCCCTTTGAACTGGATTCTTCTTGCCGTAGTTGTCTCCCAGGGGATCGTAGTAGCGAGTCAGATTAGGTCTCGTCGGGAACTCTACGAGTCCCATCAGAAACTTCGCGAGTCCTACCAAGAACTCCAAGAGTCCCATCGGATAATTCATGAAAAATCCATAGTACTTGAGGAGAAGTCTCAAACATTCGAGCGAAAACTTCAGATACGCGAGCGGTCCCTGAGCAGGCTTGCCCCTATTGCCTGGGAGTATAAGCGTAAAGATCCCCTCTACTACACCATTGAAAAATGGGACGAAGTGTTGACCATCAGCGAGGGCGGCGATACGCAGATAGAGTTATTCGTGAGCATCACAGCAGGTGACGAGCCTGTCGAACTAGTTCGGACAATCAGAAATCAGACCGTTGGTGTAGAGTTCCCGGATCAGGTCAGGGACAGAGTACGCGCACGAGTGCTGGCGGTCGATGAGGACGGCGAAGACGGTGCGAGATTCGACAGCACCGTGAACTGGGACGGTCCGTACCTTCGTCTATTCACTCACCTTGATCCGCCTCTGCCACCGCAACAGTCCCAACAGTTTAGGATCGTCATCACCTGGCCCGAGTACATGAAGGCATTTCTGGCCGGAAAGGCGGAAGTCGTCGAGTGGAAATTCTGGAACACGATCGTAGACTTCACGAGCAAGGTGGTGATCCTCCGAGAGTGCGGGGTCGCCAGCCGGATTCGCGTTTCACCTTTTGGCGGGGTGGGTCAACCGAAACAGCGTGTTTTACATAGTGGTGACCGTACTCTGGAGATACACGGCACTTTCCCAAAGGTGGGCACCGATTTTGGCTATAAAATCGATCGCAGCGACATTGATTCGTGAGGAGGTGTGTGATAAGATGGTGCTTACCATGGGTGTTGGCGGAGGAAACTAGACCAGCGGCATTGAGCCCTCCCGCCCCGAGTAATTTCTGGGGCTGTATTAGGTGTTCGCGGATCACGTGAGCACTGTTTTTCTTTGTCCTCTGAAGGCTCGGGCAGTGGGCTCCGCTTGCTCCAACTCTCCGTGGAGGCCGACCTGCACCGACGACTACGCTTGAGAGATGGACAGAGACGCTGCTCAGCAGGATGCACCCGGGCAGGCGGAGGATGACGCCGCACCGAAGCGCGACGACCCCGACGACGACGCAACCCTTAACCCCGCCACCGCCGACGACGCGCTCGCCACCGACCCCACCACCAGCCCCCTGGCCGACCCCACCCGCAAACCCGTCCTTGAACGCCAGGTGCTCGATGAACTCCTGGCCGCCCGCAAGACCCCAGAGGGCCTGACTCAAGGCCAGATGGCCCGCTCACCCACGCTGACGGCCCTGCTTGGCGACTCCGATCCGGTGGCCGCGCTCGACCACCTGCTACGCAGTGTCATGGAGTACACAGCCACCACCGACGATCCGCTGGCCGTGACGGCTGCGGCCTACTCGCTCGGCCTGGCTCGTGAACTGCACAGTCGGGCTGACACCCACCTGGCACGGCTGGAAGCCTTCGGCCAGCAGTTCGGCTTCGAGCAGCGCCAAGCCCGTCGCTACAGCGACAAGGGCGTGAAGGAACTAACCCGTCTGGTGACGACCACCTGGATGCGTCAGGCGCAGCCCGAACTGCATCTCATCGTGATCGGTCTGAGTCCAGAGTCCATCGCCTTGACCATCGACACCCAGGTGCGTGCTGCTACGCCGATGCGGACGCCACGGCTGGGGCTGTCGCGCGACGATGAACCGATGCAGCAGGCCGAGTTGGAGTTCGACACCAACTCAGAGGCCGGTCTGAACCCGTCGTACGTGTGCCAACGACTCACCCGACCGGCACGCTTCGACCTCGGCACTCACTCCACACGGTTTTTGCTGCGTTGGGCACCACTGTGGCCCAAGTTCACTGTGGCGGTGATGGAACAGGCTCGACTCGATGCTGATGTGGTTGTCGAAGCATTCGGGAATACGGTTGGGGTTGTGGTGAGTGAAAAAAATCAGTGACGTAAATAATGCGCCGACGTGCTGGAGCCACATGCAACCCGTTCGGCCTAGTAGAAAGAGCCGTTTGGTTGGGAGAGTCAAGCGGATTCCCGCTGGAGAAGCCCAGGGTTGTGCGTAGAGGAAGCGCCAAGCAAGTGCCCAAGCCCGCAGGTCGCACATGGTGGCACAGCGTTGCGACACAGTGCCGGGTAGGATTCATCGACGAAGAAGTGCGTATTGTACAGCGTCAACCGTGAGTAGTCAAACTTAGCAATATACGCAACACCAGTGTTGTGAAAAATACCGGCAGATCAGGCACCATCTACAGAGGTGCGGTGTGAAAAAATCGCGGGGGGGGGTAAACTATTGACTCACGGACGACGACCGTGTAGAAGTAGAGTGTGAACTTGACGAGTAATCGACAGCAGAAGGACGCGGGAATTTTTGCCTGCCGTCCGCGTGCTGCGATTCACTCCCGCGCCAACGTGCGCTGCAATCGTAGGTGCCATACACTTCGACACCATGCCCCCCCACGCGGCAATCATAAACCGTCCACGAATCCGTTAGAGAGAGTGCAGATAGTAGGAAGCGCAGCACAGGGTCAGCAATCGCAAGAACTTGGCGCGGTTGCCGAAGACACTCTTCGTAATCTCATGCAAATTTGGCTCGCAGACACGGGTGCCCCATCTCCCGCCGTTCTCCAGCCGGACTCACAGCGTGTAGACCTGATGGTTGAACTTCCGTCGTTGTACGCTGGAGTCCCAGCGATGCAGACCTACTGGCAGGTGAAGTCTTCTGGAAAGAAGATGACAAAGCACGTCAGAGAAGGTTCTGAGTACCTGCACCTCTCCTTGGGCAAGAAGACCATTGATGCATTAAGAGAGTCTGCCAGAAAGCACGATCACTTCTATCTGGCGTTTGCGCACAATTCGACAAATGAGAAGCCGGCAGATCTCCTTCGTCGAGTGGCGCAGGAGCGGTTTGACTGGTACTGCGTTGACCTAAGCCAGCAGTTGACCGAAGATGGTCCAGAGGGTTACATCGAAATTCCTGAACAAAATCGGCTCAATCTATCTACCTTCTCACTCCTTTGGAGTTCGCTATGGGTCGAGAGATTTTACAGCCCGCTGAGCGGTGACTTCCTGATTGAATTACCAACACTTCAGGAGCAGATCCGGTTAGTCTACCCTGGGCGAGGAGAAAATCCGATCGTTCCCGAGGATTGGAACTTCCTCACGCGCGATATGCCGAAGTATGAGGGCATACTTGGAAAGGAGAAGGCTCAGGAGATCATATTTCCCCTCGGGCTTGGGTACGCGCTCAAAGTGATCGAACAGAAACTCTACAGTGCGGCATCTGAGTTAGATGCCATTCAGAACTACTGTCCAGAGTCTCTCTATGGCACAGCAAACCTATGGCTATTCGCTCGTTCCTACCATGGATTCATGGAAGCATCTGGGTTAGTGGTCAAGCAAGGAAGTGGAAAGAACGTCCGGATTCTGCCTCTCCCTGACGATCCAGAGAACGTATCAAGCCTCATGAAGGCGTGTTTGTGGCACATAGTGCTACTGTACGCATCGCTGGATGTGGAGGTGCGAATAATCTACCGCCCTGAACACGATGCTGGAACAGACCACAGTTACTACGGTGGTGGAATTGGCTACTTCCCATGGCTGAGCCTCTCGAAAGATGGTATGACATGGATGATTGAAAATAACGTCGATGCGACGACGGGACAACATCTAGACTTCATTTATGAGCAC
>WQYJ01000147.1 GCA_009781325.1 Propionibacteriaceae bacterium
CGAGCGTAGGTTGCCGACATGCATAGGCTTGGCAACATTGGGTGCCGAATAGTCAACGATGACGACATCTGGCTGTGTGGTCTGGGTGATTCCGCAGTGAGGGTCAGCCAGGATTTCTGTGATGTTCTGCGCCAGGCGCTCCGGGCGGATGCGGATATTGATGAAACCGGGTCCAGCGATCTCTAGGGGCTCACACAGATCCTCGAGGTCGACTTGGTCAACGATCTCTTGAGCAATCTCGCGAGGCTTACGTCCAGACTCGGCTGCCAACCGCATAGCCGCATTGCACTGGTAATGCCCGAATTGCGGCTTCGTGGACGGCCGCAGCTCAGGATCCACCCCAGTAACAGCCATAAGGCGAGCCGCAAGGACTTCAGCAAGAGACACCATACCCTCTATTCTTCCATGCCCAACAACCCCCTTTTCGCCGTCACCTGAAATGTCATAATGCAGCCCAACAGTGAGGATGGCTTATGACCGGTGTTGTCTGCCTGTCATGTCACGGGTGTAAAGAGGTGAATGAGGTGGGGTAATTGGCCGGCCACGAGAGTTCCTGTCACGAGCCAGGGGCCGAAGGCGAATTCTTTCTTTCGGGTGATGATGGACACTGCTATGGCCAGTAGGCAGGCGGTGAGCAGACCGGTAAAAACGGCTGGGAGTGAGATGATTCCTAGCCACCAGCCGCAGGTCATCACCAGTTTGACGTCGCCTAAACCTAGGGCTCCTTTGCTGATGATGTGGATCGCGGTGAAGGCAAGGCCGCACCCCAGAGCTGCCCCGAGCCCGGCTAGGAGTCTGGTTGGTTCTCCCCAGGTCAATCCGATTCCGCAGACAAAGGCTGCCCCGCCAAGTACGAGTTGTCCGCGGTCAGGAAGACGTTGAACATCGAGATCGATCACTGATAACCACATCCCAACCCCGCAGAAGATCATCCACCCGAGCAGATAAACCCAGGTGGAGGCTTGCGTACTTTCAGCATCCCAGAATGAGGACAGGGCCGTACTTGCCCATCCAGCAGCCAAGATAACCGGAATCCAGCGTCGCGGCCCCGGTGAGGCAAGGACAGTCTCATCACGATCCTGCGAATACGAGGCAGGCAGACGGTAGGTGAGACGATTCAGGCGTCGCCTGATGAGTTCGCCAATCACCAAACCAGCAACTGCACTCAGGACCACTGCTGTGATCAGTTTCATGTGACCTCCAAATGTCTCCTCGTTCCATTCTTGTGGAGCGCCTGGTACCCATGGGGAGTTATCCACAGGGAAATTAGGTCTTTTTCATGAGGAAGAATCACCTCTGCACCACCCCCGGCTAACACCTATTTGCCTAGGTTTGCTAGACTAATCTCCGCCCAAAGCGCCTGTAGCTTAATGGATAGAGCATCTGACTACGGATCAGAAGGTTGGGGGTTCAAGTCCCTCCAGGCGCGCAAAATGGCCAAAGAAGAACCCCGCGCAGAGATATATCTTCGCGGGGTTGTGTATTTCGAGGCTGACTCACTGTTTGACTGCTGTCTGACCCATTGTGCTCAAATGGATATAATTACTGCTACATTGCCCCTTGGAGCCTTGGAGTGAGTCGTTAATATCTCGAAGGGAAACCCTATGAGAAAAACAGTTGGGGGTCTCCTCATTGCGGTTGTGTTCGTTCTCGGATTCGCCGCGCCGAGTTACGCGCTGCCCCAGGATCAGAAAGCAGCAATACAGTCCCTGGTGGATGAGGCATCTCGGGTGTCCGGTGTCCCAGGTATCTCCGTTTCGGTGATCAAAGACAATCAGGTGTCCTACTTTTCTTCCGGGTACGCCAACCAAGAGGAATCCGTACCAGCAAGCGAAAATACGCTGTACGAGCTCGCATCTGTGAGTAAGTCATTGACCGGTGTGGGCATCTTGTTGCTGGCCGAGCAAGGCCGTCTGTCCATGAATGACTCGATTGACAAGTATTTGCCGTGGTTTACTTTGCGCTACCGCGGAACACCGGTTGACATGAGCCGACTCACCTTGAATCACTTTTTGCACCATACCTCCGGGCTGACCAATACGATGCACTTCATGCTCATCCCGCAAGGTGACTCCCCGGATATGCTGCGTAAGACGGTTGAAGCATTTGTCGATGCTAACGTAGCGTTCCCTCCAGGGAATCACTACGAGTACGGCACCATGAACTACGACATCCTTGGTCTGGTGATCGAGGTTGTCTCTGGGCAAAGCTATGAAGCATTCATGGCCAACTCAGTGTTTGAACCGCTGGGGATGAACCACACGTACGTTTTCAAAGACGATGCTGTGGAAACGGGGAACATGGCCCAGGGATATCGGTCGATCTTCCTTTCGACAAAGCCGTATGATGCACCCGATTTTGCGGGTAATAAGCCGGCTGGCTATATCATTTCCTCGGCAGCGGACATGGCACGCTGGATGGCTGTCCAGTTGGGTGAGGTTGAGGGTCTTCCGGGGACCTTGGAAGCCGCTATCACGAAATCCCATGCGGCGGACACTTCTGTCGAGCCAATATATGGGATGTACTACGCTGCGGGCTGGTTCGTCAATCCGGAGAAGACACTCATCCAGCACGGAGGGGACAACCCCAACTTCACAACAAATGTGGTGCTGTATCCCGAAGAGAAGGTAGGGATCGCACTTTTGTCCAACGGGGCAAATACCAATGGCGACCTGGCTTTGGCTATCAAGGAGATTGTGGACGGCAATATGGTGCAGTCCTATCGAATGAGCAGTTTGCAGGTCCTGGATCTCAGTCTGTCAGCCACCACTGTGGCGATGACATTGCTGGCCGGTTTCTTCATCGTCCTTGGGGCACGCAGAATGAAGAAGAATGAGCGTCAACCGCTAACAAAAGAGAAGATGATCACCATCGGCCTGTGGGGCTTAGTGACGGTGACATCCTGTGTACTCCTAGGAGTCTTCCCCTCCTTCTTCGGGTTTAACTGGGCAGTCGCACCGATTTGGCTCCCCCCCACCAACTTCTCCGCCGTGGGCTCAGTGGTGCTAGTAGCCGCCTCAATCACCTGGTTTGTAGCAACCCCCGGCAAAGCTCGGACCTAACAGCCGAGACGGTGTCAAGTAGATGGCGTGTCGGTCATCCTGCCGTCAGGCAGGACCCCCGCCAGCCAACGTAGGGTCTGTGGTTGTCCCCCCGGTCATCCTGCCGTCAGGCAGGACCCCCGGCAGCCAACGTAGGGTCTGTGGTTGTCCCCCCGGTCATCCTGCCGTCAGGCAGGACCCCCGGCAGCCAACGTAGGGACTGTGGATAGGTTTTCTTAACCCAAGTCCACACGTCAGCCGCCGGGGGTCCTGCCTGACGGCAGGATGACCGGGGGGTCGTTATCCCTAGCACGCAAAAATCCCCACTGGAGGTTGTACCTCGCAGTGGGGATCCTTGGTATTGGTGATTAAAAGATTACTCAGTACCATCCGGTCGACAGGAAGTGGTTCCAGCCGCCGCAGGGGGTGCCATAACGGTTCTTAATATAACCCAGACCCCACTTGATTTGGGTGGCGGGGTTCGTACGCCAGTCAGCGCCGGCTGAAGCCATCTTGGAACCAGGCAGAGCTTGCGGGATTCCGTACGCACCGGAGTACCGGTTTTCGGCATTCCAGCGCCAACCGGACTCCTTCTGCCAGAGGTTAACCAGGCACTGGAATTCGGAGTCATTCCAGCCGCGGGCAATCACCTGGTCATAGGCGATGGCTTGGGCTGATCCGGGGGTGACGTTGATCATCACGTCCGGGACCTTCGATCCAGTCTTGGTAACAGCGGTAATGGGGTCGCGCAGAACTTGCGATGCGATGATGTCTTCATTCACGAGCTTGCCGTCATGGAAGGTCTGAACAACAGTCTCCTTCACGAGGCCCTTGACACCTGCGACGATCACAGTCACCTCACCGCGCGGCTTAGTGGGATCGGCGGTGTCATTGACAGGATAAGCAGTTGCTACCTCGCGTACGATCTCTTTGACCTCCACGCGTACCAGCGAGATCGCTAGTTCGCCGGACAGGTCGGTCGCAGGAGCAGGGGTGATGATGTCGTTCTCATTCCAGGTTATTCCCATGTCAGTCAGGGCCTTGGAAACGGTGCCGTAGGCGTGGACCTGGTGAGTCATTCCATCAGCGGTAATGGAGACATCATGGCCGGTATCGATAGTCAGCTTCACTCCTTCGCGAGGAATGTACATGGTTTCCGATAGAGAGGACTTCAACGAAGTCTCCGAAAGCCCGAGGCCGTCGATCACTCCGGCGACTGTGGTGGCAAAGGTCCAATAGGTCCCTGTTTGTCCATCAAGGGTGAGACTCACCGGGCGGCAGAAGTCAACGGTGATCTCCATTTCACTGGACACCAACTCAGACAACCCAGGTGATACGCGGTCACGCGGATAGAGGCGGATATCTTGAGAAGCCAAGACTTCAGCAACAGAACCATAAACGACACTTAAGACGGTGGGCTCGCCATCAATCGTCAGTGTCACGTCCCGTCCAAAAGCGAGGTTCAGTCCCATCCCTGATAAATTGACAGCCAATATACCAACGATAGATATGACGATCGTTCTGATTACGGACACGCAGTACTCCTTCTTTCGACTTACATGCAAAACCCATTCAGGTCGTCATCGATCTTAGCCGCTTTCTGCCAATTAACCAAGAAAATCCTGAGAAAACCTTAGAATCAGGGGCATTCATTCAGCTTTTGGTTCCTGTACTGACAACTGATTTTAGTCATTGAAAATCTAATTCAAAAATCTTTGCGCGACTCGCCGGAATATTGATGATTTGAATCATAAAGCCGTTTCAAGATATGTATTTGCCCAAGAAGGGGAGAGTTGTGGATAACTGTGGATAATTTCGACGATCTTTGCTATAAGAAACCAACAGTTTCGTCGGATATATAGCAGATCAGACCGTTGCTGTCCAGATTGAACATATCGTGGAATCGAGCGTAAATTTCTCGACTTTTTGCGGATTTGAAGTGTTTTCCCGAGTGGTACGGCGTGGCCAGGGAAGTTTTCCACCGCCTCTGTGGATTTTATACACAGGCCCTGTGCATAACTTGCGCCTGATGGAGCAATTCATCCACATCTGTGCACAAGTTTGCCCAACAAGGGTGTGGATCATGGTTTAGGAATCATGGTGTTTGGAGGGTAGGTTCGCATTACTCAACGAAGTTTTTGTCGAGGTTGACGCGAAAAAAATGTCGGAGGTACCAAAGATAGTAGATGTATGACCACCGGAACCCAGATACGGCGATTTCGACTGCAGCCAAATACAGTCGTAACCCACAACTCAGAACAGGAGATACGAACTCATGACCTTTGCGCCTGAGCTTTCGTATGTACGCGAGGAAACCTCTGACAGGGTTCCTCCCCAAGACGTTGCTGCCGAGCAGTCCGTCTTGGGTGCGATGTTGATGAGTAAGGATGCCATCGCCAATGTCATGGGAGTC
>WQYJ01000148.1 GCA_009781325.1 Propionibacteriaceae bacterium
CCCGAACCAACTCCGAACACCCCCACACCACCCCAAAGCCATATCATGCATAAATAGGTAGCCGTCTTCCCCAGCATTCACATAACCAACCATGCAACAGCCTCATGGCCCCTTGGTGTATTACTTCAGGAAGCCTTCGTAGGAGCGCTGTTCTAGCTGGGACTGAATCTGCTTGACGGTGTCAAGGCCGACGCCGACCACGATCAGGATGGATGTGCCGCCGAAGGGGAACTGTTGGGAGGCTCCCACTAAGACGAAGGCTAGGGTTGGTATCAACGCCACGACACCCAAATAGATCGAGCCAGGGGCTGTCAGGCGGCTGAGAACGTACTTCAAGTACCTCGCCGTCGGGGCTCCTGCTCGAATGCCGGGAATGAACCCGCCGTACTTCTTCATGTTGTCGGCAATCTCAACTGGGTTGAAGGTGATCGAAACATAGAAGTAACAGAAGGCCACAACCAGCAAGAAGAAGGCGATGTTGTAGATCGGATGGTCACCCTTGATGAAGTAAATACTCACCCACTCCGCAATAGCCGTGGTGGGGAATAACTGCGCAATCAGAGCTGGCAAATACAGGATCGAGGATGCGAAAATGACTGGGATAACACCAGATTGGTTGACCTTGAGCGGGATATAGGTCTTTGTCCCGCCATACATCTTTCGGCCCACCATACGTTTGGCGTACTGCACCGGGATACGTCTTTGCCCCTGTTCCATGAAGATGATGCCAACCATCACCAGCAAACCGATCGCAAGGACCAGCAGGAAGAGGAACCAGCCGCCGTCGGCAGAACTGGAGTTCGCCACCTTGATCGCCCACAGCGAGGTTGGGAATCGAGCAGCGATCTGGGTGAAGATCATCACCGACATACCACGGCCGACACCATGGTCGGTGATTAACTCACCAAGCCACATGATGATACCCGTACCGGCGGTCATCGTCAGGATCATCACCGCGATGGAGAACAGCGAAGTGTCATAAACAATCGGCAGCGGCGAACCATCGGCAGCGCGGCAGTCACGGAAGATCTGGTTGTTCACAGCCATGGACACGTACGCCGTAGCATTCAGCACTGCGAGAATCAGGGTGAGGTAACGGGTGTACTGCGTGATCTTCGCAGTTCCGGAAGCCCCCTCCTTCTTCAGCGTTTCCAGGCGCGGCACAACCACAGTCATCAACTGCAGGATAATGCTTGCCGTGATGTACGGCATGATGCCCAAGGCAAAGACCGACATCTGAAGCATAGCTCCGCCAGAGAACAGGTTGATCATTGAGAACAACCCTGCTTGATCGCCGCCTTCAGCTTGAACACGGCATGTGTTCAGGTTGATCATGTTGACATTCGGGGCCGGCAGGGTAGAGCCGAGCCTGAAGACCACGATCATGGCAAGGGTGAATAGAATCTTCTTGTTCAGATCACCTGACCGAAACACATTCCTAATCGCGTTCAGCATGTCTTTCTCCTCACTGAGCCTAGATTATCAGGTTAAGCTACACATCTAGTTCGGTGACCGAACCGCCAGCCTGCTCAATCTTTGTCTTTGCGATCGATGAGAACGCATGAGCTTGGATATCAACCTTCACGCTGATCTCCCCGTTGCCGAGGACTTTGACCAGCTTCGAATCCCGTACTGCGCCCTTGGCGACCAGATCTGCCACAGTGACAGCGCCGCCTTCAGGGAACAGCTCGGCGATGCGAGCGACATTGACAACCTGATATTCCACCCGGAATGGATTGGAGAATCCGCGCAGCTTCGGGATGCGGCGATGCAGCGGCATCTGCCCACCCTCGAAACCTGCAGGTACGTTCTTGCGAGCGCCGGTACCTTTCGTACCGCGCCCAGCGGTCTTACCTTTGGATCCTTCACCACGGCCAACACGGGTCTTCTCTGTACGAGCCCCGGGAGCCGGACGAAGATGATGAATTTGTAGAGCCATTACTCTGCCTCCTCCACGATGACCATGTGAGAGACGGTACGTACCATCCCCTGCGTGATCTCGTCGTATTCGCGAACGACTGTATCGCCGATCTTCTTCAAACCTAGAGAGCGAAGGGTTTCGCGGTGATTCTGCTTGGCGCCAATACCGGACTTGGTCCGGGTGATGGCGACCTTCTTCACTGTTGTCTTTGCTGACTTAGCCATTAGCTTGACCCTCTCTCCATGCATTAAGCAGTGCCGTTGGTGTGACATGCTCAACAGGCAGTCCGCGGCGCTTGGCAACCTGGGAAGGCTCTTCGAGCTCCCGTAGCGCCTTCACCGTAGCGTGGACCACATTGATGGCGTTGGATGAACCCAAGGACTTTGCGAGCACGTCATGGATTCCCGCACATTCGAGAACTGCACGAGCAGCACCGCCGGCGATAACACCAGTACCCGGAGCAGCCGGACGCAGCATCACCACACCTGCGGAGTCCTCGCCCTGAACCGGGTGAGGGATGGTCTTCTGGACGCGCGGGACGCGGAAGAATGACTTCTTGGCATTCTCGACACCCTTAGCAATCGCAGCAGGTACTTCCTTGGCTTTGCCGTACCCGACACCGACCATTCCGTCGCCGTCACCTACGACTACAAGAGCTGTGAAGGAGAACCGACGTCCGCCCTGAACGACCTTAGCCACACGGTTGATGGCTACGACACGCTCCAGATAATTGCTCTTTACAGCTTCTTCCGTCTCACGGTTGCGACGGTCATCACGACGCCGACCCTCGCTTGGTTCGCCATCGCTGCGGCGGTTATTCACTGCCATTTTCTCTCCTTTGGTCAGAACCCGAGTCCAGCTTCGCGCGCACCGTCGGCCAAAGCCGCGACGCGCCCATGATACAAACGACCTGCACGGTCGAAGACCACCTGGTCAACTCCGGCATCCTTGGCCCTGGCGGCGAGCAACTCGCCAACCTTCTTGGCCTTCTCCGACTTGTCGGCTTTTGTCTTACGCAAGGCGGCTTCCATCGTGGAGGCTGATGCCAGGGTGTGTCCCTTGGTATCGTCGATCAGTTGAGCCACGATGTGCTTCGACGAACGAGTCACCACCAAGCGCGGACGCTCGGGCGTACCCGTGATCGTCTTGCGCCCACGGTTCTGGCGCTTAGCCAGAGCAGCGGTTTTCGGCGCCAACGACTTCCTTACTGATAATGAAATGGCCATTACTTTCCAGCCTTTCCAACCTTGCGGCGAATCTGCTCGCCGGCATAACGCACACCCTTGCCCTTGTACGGCTCAGGCTTACGAAGCTTGCGAATATTAGCAGCCACCTCACCGACGGCTTGTTTGTTGATCCCCATCACCGAGAAACGGGTCGGGGTCTCAACGTTGAAGGTAATACCCTCCGGAGCGTTGATCACCACCGGATGGGAGAATCCTAGAGCGAACTCAAGCTGTGTTGGGCTCTTCATCGTGACACGATAACCAACACCGACGATCTCGAGCTTCTTTTCATACCCGGCCGTCACACCGACAACCATGTTGTTGACCAGGGTACGGGTCAAGCCGTGCAGCGACCGTGAAACTCTCTCGTCATTGGGGCGGGTCACCTCAATGATTCCATCCTTGGCTTCCACCATGATCGGAGAAACAACGGTATGGGACAAGGTTCCCTTGGGACCTTTCACAGTGACCAGCGGACCATCGATGGTGATGTCGACCCCCGCGGGGATCGTGATCGGCATCTTTCCAATACGTGACATCGCTATCCCCTCACCATACGTAGGCGAGGACTTCCCCGCCGACTGACTTATGGTTGGCTTCCTTATCGGTGAGCAAACCTTGGCTTGTGGAGATGATGGCGACACCCAGCCCACCGAGCACCCTCGGCAGAGCCGTCGACTTCGCGTACACACGCAGTCCTGGCTTCGAGATGCGCTTGAGGCCCTGGATGGAACGCTCACGGGCAGCGCCGTACTTCAGCGTCAGGGTCAGGGTCTTACCGACTTCGCCCTCTGCTGGCTCGGTCACCGAATAGTCGGCGATATAGCCCTCCTGCTTGAGGATCTTGGCGATTCCCACCTTGATCTTCGAGTGAGGCATTGACGTCGTTTCGTGGTACGCCTGGTTGGCGTTGCGCAGACGCGTCAGCATATCTGCGATTGGATCTGTCATTGTCATCGGCTTGTGGCCTCTTTCTCGCAGCGGTTTCCTTGGCGGACCTTCTGTGTTGTCGTAGTTGGTTGGAGGGTCATGTGCTTACCAGGAAGACTTTGTCACACCGGGCAGTTCGCCGCGGTGGGCCATCGTTCTCAGGCAGATACGGCATAGGCCGAACTTACGGTAGACGGACTTGGGTCGACCGCACTTCTGGCAGCGGGTGTATGCCCGTACCTTAAACTTCGGCTTGCGTGACTGCTTGACCTTGATAGCTGTGGTTGCCATACCCTACCTCTTCTTCTTCCCGATGGGACGCTTGCCCCGCTTCTTCTTGTTCGCTGCCTTGTTCGCCTCGGCGACTTCCTGTGTTTGGAAGGGGAATCCGAGGTGTGTGAGCAGAGCGCGCCCTTCGGCATCTGTTGGAGCTGATGTGACGAAGGTGATGTCCATCCCACGCAGGCGGTCGATTCTGTCCTGATCGATCTCATGGAACATGACCTGCTCAGTCAGACCGAAGGTGTAGTTGCCTTTGCCGTCGAACTGCAGGGGTGACAACCCACGGAAGTCACGGATACGCGGCAGAGCCAAGCTCAGCAGACGATCAGCGAACTCCCACATACGGTCACCGCGCAGGGTCACGTGGCATCCACTCGGCATCCCTTCACGCAGTTTGAACTGCGCGATGGACTTGCGTGCCTTGGTCACCGATGGCTTCTGGCCGGTGATCTGGGTCAGATCGCGCACTGCGGCATCAATGACTTTCGAGTCACGAGCTGCGTCGCCGACACCCATGTTCACCACGATCTTCACCAGTCCGGGAACCTGCATGACGTTGTCGTACTTGAACTCCTCGAACAGTGTCTTCGAGATCGTCTCGCGGTAGACCTTCTTCAGCCGAGGCATTTCTTTGGTTTGAGTTTTCTCTGCCATTAGATCTCCTCACCGGTCTTCCTGGCGATCCGGACGTGACGGATGACCTGATATTCGGAACCATCAGGGCGCTTGCGCTTGGTGACCACACGCTTGTAACCCACGCGAGTAGTGACCTCTTTGAGCCCCTGGCGTACGGTCAGAGCGACGTTGGAGACATGGATGGGAGCCTCAGAGCTCATGATTCCACCCTTGATCACCTGGCGCCCGGTACCATCAGAGCGATCCTTGCGGTGACGCTTGACGATGTTCACACCGGAGACGGTCACCATCTGCTTGTCGGGGTTCACCGCGATGACATCACCGGTGGCTCCCTTATCCTTGCCGGCAATCACGCGGACGTGATCACCCTTCTTTACATGCATTGCCATGATTAGATCACCTCTGGAGCGAGAGA
>WQYJ01000149.1 GCA_009781325.1 Propionibacteriaceae bacterium
CAAGCGGTGACTGGGTACGATCGGCTGTGTTACGGCAAGACGGCGCAAGAACGGGCGCAGTTGGATGGGTTCTCGGACACTCCGATCGTACGGATGCTGATTCCCGATGATGTGGAGCTGACGTTCACTGACATCGTACGCGGGCAGATTCATGCTCCTCGCCCCGATGACCAGGTGATTCTCAAGGCCGACGGGTTTCCGACCTATCACATGGCTGTTGTTGTGGATGATCACTTGATGGGGATTACTCATGTCGTACGCGGTGAGGAGTGGATTTCCTCGACGCCGAAGCACATGCTGTTGTATCGCTGGCTGGGTTGGGATGAGCCGGCGTGGTGTCATATGCCCTTGCTGCGTAATCCGGATAAGTCCAAGATTTCTAAGCGGAAGAATCCGGCGGCTCGATTGCTGTGGTTCCGCGAGGAGGGGTATTTGCCCCAGGCTCTGCTCAACTTCCTGCAGTTGATGGGCTATCCGCCGGCATCCGATGACGACGAAGTGTCGAGCTTCGACGACTTCGTTGCAGGATTCGAGTGGTCTAAAGTCAACACAGTCGGCCCGGTCTTCGATGTGAAGAAACTGGATTGGCTCAACGGGCACTATATCCGGTCGTTGTCTGAAGATGAGTTGTCGGATCGAATCATCGACTACATCCTGACCTATCAGTTGCGTGATCTTCCGGTGACTGATGCTGATTGGCGATCAATCATCCGTGCTTCTGTTCCGTTGATTGCGCCGCGCTTGGTGACGCTCAAAGAAGCCCTAGCCAAGGTACGCTTCCTGCTGACCGACGTGGTTCTTGATGAAGCCGCAGTGGCCAAGGTTGCCGAAACCGCACCCTCAATCCTCCCGGCAGCCATCGAAGTCCTGGAGTCTTTGCCTGAGTTCACCACCCAAGCCATCCACGATGCACTCAACGCCCGGTTAGTCGATGACATGGGCTTCTCCCGCAAACTGGCATTCACCCCCATACGAGTGGCCATCTGCGGAAGCTTAGTTTCCCCACCCCTCTTCGAATCCATGGAGATCCTCGGAAAAGAAGAATCCCTGCGTCGTCTACGATCCTTTGGGACGTGACAAAGGGGGCGACCTGACAGGGGACGTTAAAACTTGACATACGTCCCCCCCCTGGCCCCCGGAAGCCAACCCCCGGTCATCCTGCCGCAGGTACGATGACCGGGGGTTGACGTAGGGTCTTGGATGTAGACCTGTTCCATAGTCCATACATCGGCCGCCGGGGGTCCTGCACCTGCGGCGCAGGATGACCTAGTGAAACACCGGAACAGTCCGCTGTTTTCGGTTTACATGATTAATCCGGACTCGTTGCTTTTCGATTCTTCGCTACTCCAAGAATGACTCCAAAGCCCGTCAAGACTGAGGGCGGCGTCCCTGCGTATGGAAACCCTGCGAAAAATATCCAGAACCCAACGCCAACCATGGCGAATGCCAGCAGAACTGCAAGGATGATATACCCTCTGCGGGCAATCATGTAAGACAGCGCTCCAAAAAGCAGTCCTATGCCAAGCGAAAGCGCAAATGCAAATGAGGAATCCATTACTTACAGTTACCTCCTGAATAGGCTATTGGTACAGGAACAAAGCCTGCCAGCGGGAAAAGCCCCATATTCATTCTAAGGCACTGCCCCTTGGCGTATGCTGTCGAGGCGACTTGCAGTGTATATCCTCCATAAAGCGCGTATAGCGAAGCAATGCCCGCCACAAAACTTGCCGTAGAAAGGTTCATCCAAGCCAGAATAACACCTGAAATGGTCAAGCCTGCATCGGTAATTTTTTGGATCAAAGCTGCTTTCGATGATGCGGCTACCTTAGTTTCCGCACGGTTGAAGTCGATCGACCAGCCATTAATCGAAGCTGAGACTTTCGGGTCTGCGACGATTGGGTACTTGGTTCCTGGAGCGGGTTCAACTATCTGCACCAACTGACCCTCATCATTGACAACATAGTATGTTTCCACAGACTCACCGTTTGCATCCATAGCCCATGGGGATTCAATTTCACCAACGATAACTTCAAGGATGAACTCCTCAGCGTCGAAGGCGAGAACTAAATCCACCGATCCATCATCCTGAATAACCGGAATGGCATCACCGAAGTCATAGGTGAATTCACTAGGACCTTGCGGGGAAACCATCACTGTTTCCATACGGACTGACCCATCTTCCAAGACCTGAACTGCTGCGTGGGCACTATGCCTCTCATCAGAGGCAAATACGATAGTGCCATCGTCTGCTACTTTAGCATCCCTGACTGAAATCTCCTCTGGCAAAGTGACTTGCAGCGGGATGACCACACCTTCTTCGAGAGTTGCTTCAATAGTAATAGGAAGGTCCCCGTTTATAGGAATGGCTACTTCCACATTGTCTCCCTCAGCAATTAATTGAGAGCCAACTTGTTCAGGTTCAACAACGTCGCCCACATCTGGCGCAACATCGGCAATCAAATCCGCTGTTCGTTCAGCTATGATTTGACTGTCATCAGCAAAGGCTGTCGGAGCCAGCCCTATGACCAAAACTCCAGTTACAGCAACAGCAATTGGCCCCAGAACTCTACTCAGGATAGTCTCTCTTCTTGTCATTGTTTGTCCTTTCTTAGGATTTTGGATCTCCTAGCAACAGTGATGCGCATCTCACGCCAGCCAATCCATAGTCGCTGGTTTTCCCTGTAATAAGACTCTTCTTTGAATCGATAATCTATGAGACCCATCACCCACAATTGGGGTGAAAAAACCAATTTACCCCCCCCCACAACCCTGTTCAGCAAATTGTGTTCTGCATTGTGAGACACTGAGCGTGTAAAGGGGCCGGGTCATTTTGCACGGCTTTGCGAGCCAAGCCGTGCAAAATGACCCGGCCCCTTTACACGCTGTCGCGTCTATACGCGTATTACCGTGATTCCACCATGGGTAGCGATAGCATCGAAATCATCATCTTGGGTGACAATTGGGAGATCTTGAGCCGCAGCGATGACAGCGATCCAGAGGTCGTTGACGTTGACCTTTCGCCCGGCTTGGGCGAGCTTGAATCTTAGCCGCGCCCATTCGTGGGCAACCGCTGCGTTTATCTCTAGGAGTTCCAAGTCTGTGAGTGAGGTGAGGGTACGCAATCGAGCGGCCCGGTCATCGGTTGTTTTAGCTGCGAGCACTCCTGCTTCGAGCTCAGCCAAGGTGATGACAGTCACCAAGCCTTCGTCAGGCAGCATGTCCTGTTGTAAGCTTCTTCCCGATTCTGCTGCGATAAAGACACTTGTGTCGAGAACACCCGTACTCATTGAATCGGCCCTAATGTGTCAGTGTCGTCGTTGCCAAGCGCAGCCAGGTCAGTTCTCAGTCTCGGATCGGTCTGTGGGATACCCATCACTTCTTGTGGTGTCAGGAACTTACGGCGTGGATGATCGATCGCTGTAATCTGGGCAATCTTTTCGCCGCGGGAGGTCAGCACAACGACGTGCCCCTCACGTACTTTCTTGATTACGTCTGCTGTGTTGTTTCGCAAATCTCGTACTGCAACAGATATCATGCTACGAGTGTAGCACAATTGCTACATAAGCAAGATAGGTCCGCTTTGTCAGGCGTGATAATCTTGGCGGGTGAGTGAATCTGTGATTTCTGCTGGTGATTTTATTGCCGATGTGGTGCGGGCGGACAATGCTGCGGGTACGTATTCCCAGAGGGTGCAGACTCGTTTTCCACCGGAGCCTAATGGGTATCTGCATATTGGGCATGCGAAGGCGATCACTGCTGACTTTGGGATTGCCAAGCAGTTTGGCGGAATCTGCAACCTGCGTTTCGATGATACGAATCCGGACACTGAAGAAGTGGAGTACGTCGAGTCGATCATTGATGATATTGCGTGGTTAGGGTTCACTCCTGCCCAGGTTCTCTATGCCTCGGATTACTTCGAGGCGCTCTACCAGTGGGCAGAGTCGTTAATCGAGCGCGGGTTGGCGTACGTCGATGACCAGGATCAGGAAGCTATCTCCGCTCAGCGCGGCGGATATGGGAAGCCAGGAGTTGAATCGCCGTACAGAAACCGTACAGTTGAGGAGAATCTTGATCTGTTCAGGCGGATGAGGGCAGGCCAGTTCGCTGATGGTGCGAAGACTCTTCGGGCCAAGATCGACATGCAGTCTGACAACATGCAGATGCGTGATCCGGTGATGTACCGCATCCGCCGCGGTCACCATCACCGTACCGGCGATGCCTGGGTGATCTATCCGATGTATGACTGGGCTCACGGGCAGTCTGATGCACTCGAAGGTGTCACACACTCGATGTGTACCCTCGAATTTGTCTCCAACCGCACTCTCTATGACTGGTATCTATCACACCTCGACCTGCCGTACGAGAAACCGCAGCAACTGGAGTTCGCTCGGTTGGAGCTGACCTATACGGTGACATCGAAGCGTAAGTTGAAGCAGCTTGTTGATGATGGGGTTGTCGATGGGTGGGATGATCCGCGGATGCCTACACTTCAGGGAGTGCGCCGCCGCGGCTATCCGGCAGCGGCGATTCGAAACTTCTGTACTCACATTGGGATCAACAAAACGAACTCTCGCCATGCCATTGAGGAACTGGAGTCCTTCGTACGTGCTGAGCTCAATCGCGTCGCCCAGCGCCGTATGGCTGTGGTGCGTCCGCTGAAGCTGGTGATCGACAACTGGCCGACCGAGGATGGGCGTACGATCGCTGAAGCTCGGCAGGCTGGTGAGGATGCCCCGGCTGTAACGCAGTGGTTTGAGATCCCGAATAATCCGGAGAATCCCGAGGATGGGACCAGGCTCGTGCCTTTTTCCGGGCAGTTGTGGATTGAGGCTGAGGACTTCGCTGAGGTTCCGCCACCTAAGTTCTTCCGTCTGTCTCCTGGCAAGGAAGTACGCCTGCGCGGGGCCTTTCTGGTGACCGCAACTGAGGCTGTTAAGGATGGCGATGGAAAAGTGGTCGAGGTGCGTGCAACCTATGATCCAGCTTCGAAGGGCGGCAATGCCCCCGATGGTCGCAAGGTGAAGTCCACGATGCACTGGGTAAGCGCCGATCATGGGTGTGATGCCGAGGTGAGGCTGTATGAGCGCATGTTTACCAACGATGCACCAGGTTCGACCACCGGTGATCCTCTTGATGATTTGAATCCAGCTTCTATGGAAGTCCTAGCCGCTAAGGTTGAGCCCGCGTTGGCACCAGTTGAAGGCGGGGTAGCCCCAGGACAGGTCGTACAGTTCGAAAGAATTGGCTATTTTGCCGCCGACCCGCGTACACCTATGCTTTTCCATCGCACAGTAGGTCTTAAGGACGACTGGGCTTCGCTTCAAAAGCGAAGCTAATCACCGCTGTCATCCTGCCAAAGGCAGGACCCCCGGCGGCTGA
>WQYJ01000150.1 GCA_009781325.1 Propionibacteriaceae bacterium
AAGGCTGATGATGAAGCATCACAACACTCCATTCCATAGTGCTGCATTGACCCCTAGAGCCGGTAGAGGTGGTTTCAAGTGGTCATCGCATCACAAATGGTTTTCTGTGGGTTTATATAGTAGCTGTTCGATGGTGGCTGACGTGGTTTTCCCCCCGCTCCCGCGAACCCCCCCAGGGGGGTTCTTGGGTTTGAGCAGGTGCTCAGCTTGTGCTGTTGTCGCGCTCGTGGCGAGGGTTCCCTGGGATGCTGCTGCTGTGCTGGGTGTCTGGGTTGGTGGTTGGGTTTGTTGCACCTCGGGTGGGGATGGGTTGATCGGGTCGGCTTCTGTGGTCTCCTGGGGTGGGTAGTGAGTCTGCTGGTGGTGGGTGATGCTGCGGTGGGTTCTGCTGGTGTTCGGGGGTGCTGCGGTGGGTTCTGCTGGGCGAATCAGTGGCAAAACAGTGCATCCTCTTTCTGGCGGTGGGTTTTGTCACCGTCCAGCGACAAAACCCACCACAAGGCAGAGGATGGGGGGCAAAACCCACCGCAAGGCAGAGGATGGGGGTAAAACCCACCGCAAGGCAGAGGATGGGGGCAAAACCCACCGCAGCACCACCACCAGCACGGCATTTGGTGTCGATACTACGCAGTGATGACCGGTAGGAGGCTTCATCCACCGACGTGCACGAGGATGTGCCATGATCGCTTGGTAAAAAGTTGCCCATTCCGAACAAGACTGCTGTCTCCACGACGGAATGGGCAAGTCTTTGCTGGAAAGCCGGTGCCATTCGGGGAAAAACTTGCCCATTCCGTTGAAGGAGGCTTCGATCGGTGCGGAAGAGGCAAGTTTTGTACGCTGATAGGTCCTCACCTGGGGGTTGGGGGCACCAGTAAACATGCCACAGGGCCAAACCTGCCACGGTCCTTGTGTTACAAGACCCATCCAAAGCTACCTATTGAGAATGAATTGGCTGACAAATACCGCTGACACGGGCTTACGGAGTGTGAAAACCCATCCAATTCAGGGTTATTCAGCGTTTGCGGGGCATACCGAGCGCAGTGCGTTCGCGCTGCGTGACAAAAAAGGACGGCACCTTCCCCATTGTCACGTCCGGATGAGGTTGACGCCTCGAAGTAATGACAGAAATCAAGCAACTCCAAGCCCTTGATTGGACCGATCTAACTCTTGTATGGCCGAGATTGTGAGATGATGCAGAGGCGGGGCTGCGTGTCACGTTGTCTTGGTGTGTCTAGTGTTGATTTCCAGATCAGGACAGGATTCGCGCTGACAGAACTCCGGGGATCGACTGGATTTCTGTGAGCAGTTCGCTTGGGATGGCGCCTTCTACGTCGACTAGGGTGTAGGCCAGTTCTCCCTTGGATCGGTTGAGCAGGTCTGCGATGTTGAGGCCGGCTTCGGCGAGGAGGGCAGAAATCTGTCCGACCATGTTGGGTACGTTGGAGTTGGCGATTGCTAGGCGCGCGGTTTGCGGGTTGCGTGGAAGATCGATGTTGGGGAAGTTCACTGAATTGCGGATCACACCGTTCTCCAGGTAATTCCGCAGTTCGTCGACAGCCATGACTGCGCAGTTATCCTCAGCTTCTGCGGTGGATGCACCCAGATGGGGCAGGGTGACGACCTTGGGGCGCTTGTTGAGAGCCGGTGAGGGGAAGTCGCAGACGTAGCCGCGCAGTTTCCCTGCATCGAGAGCCTCAACCAGAGCAGCTTCATCCACGATTGGTGCACGCGAGAAGTTAATCAGTACCGCAGTTGGCTTCATCAGAGCCAGCTGCTTGGCTCCAACTAATCCCTTGGTTTCAGCGATCAGAGGTACGTGGAGGGTTACGATGTCGGCTCTGCGGAAGAGCTGCTCGACATTAGTGACCCTCTCCACCAACGAGGACAGCTTCCACGCATTCTCGACTGTCACTGACGGGTCGTACCCCATGACTTTCATGCCGAGAGCCGTGGCTGAGTTAGCAACCTCGACGCCGATGGCACCAAGCCCGATCACAGCCAGCGTACGGCCAGGAAGCTCGAAGCCAACGAACTGCTTCTTTCCCTTCTCCACTGCTTCGTTCATCGAGTCTGAGTCACCGTCAAGGCGGTGAGCAAAAGAAGCTCCATCGATAATGTTGCGGGCGGCGAGCAGAATACCGGCAAGGGTCAGTTCTTTGACAGCATTGGCGTTCGCACCGGGGGTGTTGAATACGGGGATACCCTTGGCTGAGTAGTCAGCGATGGGGATGTTGTTCGTACCCGCACCAGCGCGGGCAACAGCCAAGACTGAGGCAGGGATTTCGACATCATGCAGATTGGCGGAGCGTAGAAGCAGCGCGTTGGGATCGTCGATCTCAGTGCCCACCTCATAGCCTGCGCTGGGGAAGCGCTCTAATCCGAGCGGGCTGATGGCGTTCAGTGTCTTAATACGAAAAGTCATGTGTTTCTCCTTAGCCGCGCTGGTTCGCAAAATCAGTCATGAAGTCAATCAGTGCATCAACACCAGCTTGGGGCATGGCGTTATAGATGCTGGCACGCATCCCGCCGACCGCTCGGTGTCCTGCCAAGTTGGTCAGGCCGCGTTGCTGCGCCTGGGCGAGGAACTCGGCATCCAGGGATGAGTCTGCCAGGGTGAACGGTACGTTCATCCAGGAACGGGCATTCACGGCAACCGGGTTCGCATAGAACTCCGATGAGTCGATTGCAGCATAGAGCGATGAGGCTTTGGCCTGGTTTCTTGCCGCCATGGCCGTCAACCCGCCGCTTGCGTCGATCCAGTCGAGTACCAATCCCAGTAGGTAGACCGCAAATGTCGGCGGTGTGTTCAGCATGGAATCTGCATTAGCCATGGCAGTGTAATCCCAGATATCTGGAGTTGTTGATCGCGCATTACCAATGAGATCCTCGCGTACGATCACCACAGCTAAACCAGCAGGGCCGAGGTTCTTTTGTGCCCCAGCGTAGATCAGACCGTACTGGGAGACATCAATGGGGCGCGACATGATGGTAGAAGAGAAGTCCGCAACCAGAGGGACGTCACCGGTTTCGGGGACATAGTCAAACTCCACACCGTTGATGGTTTCATTGGGTGTGTAGTGAAGATAGGCAGCGTCAGACGGCACGACATAGGAACCAGCAGCAGGAATGGCCGTATATTTTGTCTCGGCTTCGTCAGCTAAGACATCGACGTTGAGGAGCTGTGTTTTCGCGGACTTGATGGCCTTGGTTGACCACTGTCCGGTGTTGAGATAGGCCGCGGTGTCACCAGGCTTGGTGAGGTTCATGGGGATGGCAGCGAACTGGCCAGAGGCACCGCCTTGAAGGAAGAGAACCCGGTAATCATCCGGAACACCGAGCAGACGACGTATTCCTTGCTCCGCTGAAGCGGCGCAAGCAATGAAGTCTTTGCCCCGGTGTGACACTTCCATGACGGACATGCCAGAACCGCGCCAGTCAGTTAACTCGGCTTGGGCAGTTTCAAGTACCTCGATCGGCATCATAGCCGGACCGGCAGAAAAGTTATAGACACGCACCTGGATACTTTATCATCCCCATGGTATTCCCAACCCTGCTCAGCCCTGCTCTGTCCTGGTCCTCTCATGGAGGTTTTCGTGTTTGCCGTTATCAACATGTGATTTCTTCGTTACGAAAAAGCGATTCAGTCGTGATCGAAATGAAATGGCATTGTTATCACCTTGTGCTGGTAGTTCTGGTAGCACTCTGTCAGTCTGAAAGTACAACACGAAGGAGTGCACATGAAAACCAAGAACCCATGGATCATTGCAGGTATCGCAGCGATCGTTCTCGCCCTGGCCGCTGGGTGTTCCGGCGGTAGCCCGAGCTCACCGTATGAAGATCCCTATTACGAGGACGAGTGGCGCTACGAAGAAATGGATCCACAAGAGGAGTACAACAACTCCGAAGAAACCCCATTCAAGAACGTGGCAACAAGCCCGCTGTCGACTTTCTCATCCGATGTCGACACTGCGTCGTACTCCAATATGCGCCGACAGATCAATGCGCGTCAGGCACCGCAGGGCGTTCGCATTGAGGAATTGGTCAACTACTTTGATTATGACTATCCCGCTCCATCGAAAAACGCTGAACACCCCTTTACAGTGACAACAGAAGTGGCTGACTGTCCGTGGGAGCCCTCTCATCAACTCGCCATGATCGGCGTACAAGCCACCCGGAGTATTCCGACCTCAGCAGGAAACAACATTGTCTTCCTCATTGATGTCTCGGGTTCGATGGAAAGTCCCAACAAGCTTCCGCTGCTGATTGACTCATTCTCGTTAATGGTCGGGAACCTGACAGACACAGATGTGGTATCCATCGTTACCTACGCAGGCAGCAACAAGATTGCTGCCGACTCGATTCCAGGGTCGAACCACAAAGAGCTTCTTGGCATCCTCAAGTCTTTGAAAGCCGGTGGTTCCACAGGCGGAGCAGCCGGGATTAAGACTGCGTACGAACTGGCTGCGAAGAACTTCATCGAAGGCGGCAATAACCGCGTCATTCTGGCTACGGATGGTGACTTCAATGTTGGCCCATCCACAGATGAACAACTGATCAGCATCATCGAAGAGCGCCGAGCCTTAGGTATCTATATCTCCGTCCTAGGCTTTGGAGCCTATAACCTCAAGGATTCCAAGATGGAGGCTATCGCTGACCACGGCAATGGAAACTATGCCTACATTGACACCCTGAATGAAGCCAAGAAGGTTCTCGTAGACGAGTTCGACTCTACGATGTTCGTTGTCGCTCAGGATCTCAAGCTTCAGGTTGAATTCAATGGCGGTGTCGTAGAACAATATCGCCTCATTGGCTACAACAACAGGCGCCTCGATGATGAGGACTTCGCCAATGACAAGAAAGATGCCGGCGATGTTGGCGCAGGGCACTCGGTCACTGCTTTCTATGAGCTCATCCTTACTGACGGTGCGTCGGGAACCAGCGAACACAAGTACGGCGAGACTACATGGGGAGACAGCACTGACTACTTCACGGTCTCAGTTCGCTACAAGAATCCAGGAGAGGAAACGAGCATTCTGGTTGAAAACCCAGTTGCAGACAGTGCCTATACCAAGAATCCATCAGTCAATTTCCAGTTCGCATCCGCAGTCACAGAATTTGGACTAATTTTGATTGATTCCCAGTATCAATCACAAGCAAGCATCGGCACTGTTATCTCTGCCGCATCCGCAGCAGTGGGCGAAGACCCGTATGGACTTCGCGCAGAGTTCATCGATCTTGTGAAGGCCTATGAGCGTCTGCAGTGACCCAAGCTCCGATCAGCGGACCACCCGGGCGTTGCCGCCTTGGGCTAGGCGGCGTACTTGTGCGAGGTCGGCTTGTGAGACATCGCCTGGGGTTGTCATGGCTA
>WQYJ01000151.1 GCA_009781325.1 Propionibacteriaceae bacterium
CATGAGTTCAAAACAGAAGTGCAACACCTTGAATAGGATGTGACGTAGTTAATGTTCACTTCTAGGGAAGGGTTGCACTTCTTATGGATCAAGAGTATCGGCATTTGTGCCTGGATGAGCGTATTGAGATAGAAAAAGGGCTGGAGCGTGGGGAGTCAGGCCGGTCAATCGCGAAGCGATTGAACCGGAATCCGTCAACAATCTGTCGTGAAATCAGGCGTAACGCGTGGAGACCATCGAACACCTCAGCCGCGTATCGGCCAGTGAAACTCTATTGGTGTCGTCGTGGACATCTGACACAGATGGAGTATCGAGCATCGGTTGCTCACCACAGGGCAGCATCACGAGCGCAGAATAGTCACCAGATGATCGTGTTCACGTCTGATGAGATGGTTGACTATGTTGTCACTAGGCTTCGTGATGGATGGACCCCAGCAATGATCGCTGGACGTCGACAAGCAGGTTTCTCCGATTGTGCACCTCATCGGGTGTCTCACGAGACGATCTACCGGTGGATTTACTCAAAAGATCAACAACACCGCCGACTATTTGAGTACCTGGTTCGAGGTCGTAAAACCCGTCGCCACAAGCACGGACGTCGAGTTCATTCCAGTGGTATCCGCTACAGAATCTCTATCAGTCAACGCCCCTGTGAGATTGATGACCGATCACAGTTCGGACATTGGGAAGGTGACACGGTCGTAGGACGAGCCCACAAAAACGGTATCCACACCGAAGTGGAACGCACAACCCGGTTCCTCGCAGCTCGTACACTCACCTCACTAACATCCCACGATACCGTGGACGCACAAAAAGACATCTTCCACCGACTACCACCCGAGGCAGCCCGATCCGTGACACTCGACAACGGCAGCGAAAACCACCGAGCACATGAACTCGACGAATACGCGATGCCTGTCTACTACTGCCACCCCTACTGCTCCTGGGAACGCGGCACCAACGAGAACACTAACGGAGTACTCAGACGCTACCTCCCCAAAGGAACAGACTTCACCGACCTCACCCAACACGACCTCGACGAGATCGTCACCGCCATCAACAACCGTCCACTGAAATGCTTAGGCTGGTACACCCCAGCAGAAGCCTTCAACCACCAACTAGAATTACTGGCAAACGTCACTGTTGCACTTCCAAATTGAATTCGGCGGTGGATGGGATAACGTGCGACGGGAGTAGACTGCTAGCCAGACCTATGACTGATTCTGTTTATACCCCTGACCCTCGACGATGGAAGGCGCTTGCTGTGTGCTTTGTCGGGGGGTTTGTCACAATGTTGGATGTCTCCATTGTTACCGTGGCTTTGCCATCGATTCAGACCGCGCTCTTAGCCGGACCTACTCAGCTTCAGTTGATCGTCGCTGGATACGCTCTGGCCTTTGGGTTGCTCCTGGTTCCTTTCGGGCGGCTTGGTGATGTTTATGGCCGACGCCGGATATGGATGATCGCGATCGCTGGCTTCGGTGCGATGAGTCTTGCTTCCGGGCTCAGTCAGACTGACACACAGTTGGCGATCTTCCGTCTTCTCCAAGGCGCGTCCGCTGGTATGGCTACTCCGCAGACATCGGGAATGATCCAGCAGATGTTCCGCGGAAAGGAACGGGCTAAGGCTTTCGGCTTCTTCGGGGCAGTCATTGGGGTATCCACAGCCCTCGGACCACTCATCGGGGGACTAATCCTCGCTGCGATTGGCCCAGAGGCCGGTTGGCGCTGGATCTTCTTCATCAACGTACCAATCTGCCTGATCGTTCTACCTTTGGCACAGCGTCTTCTCCCCCCGCCTCCCAGCCTGGCACCCGGAGTCACAAGAACTCGAACCCGTCTCGACATCATCGGTCTAGTCTTCATTGGCCTAGGGACCGCCACCTTCATGGCCCCCTTCGTCACAACACCATCCACTGGCTTCTGCGATAACCCCTCTCGTTGGCTCTGGCTTGTCCCGGCATTCCTCCTCGCACCGGCAACCTACTTCTGGGAACGTCATTACCAACAGAAATACCAAGCAGCCGTACTCAATCCTGCTCTGATCCAGGATCGCTCCTTTACCTACGGCGCAGCACTGGGGGCTGCGTACTTCGCTGGCTTCACTGCTCTGATGCTGGTTCTATCACTGATGCTGCAGACTGGTTTGGGGTTCACCGCTCTGATTGTCGGCTTAACACAGTTACCGTACGCTGTCGCCTCAGGCATCACCGCCTCGCAATCCGGACGCTTGGTTCCGGTCTGGGGACGAAAACTTGTCGTGCTCGGACTCAGTGTTGGCTTAGTCGGACTCTTCGTCGTTCTCGGGATCATCACCTTCGTTCCGACTTCAGTGATGGTTTGGGCTCTTGGTGGTGCCCTATTCATCATGGGAGCTGGAAACGGTGTTGTCATCTCCCCCAACCAAGCTCTGTCTTTCCAGGACGTTTCTCCTTCTCAGGGCTCGGTTGCCGGGGCTGTTCTCCAGGTTGGACAGCGTACGGGAACTGCCGTTGGGATGGCTATTATCCTGGCGATCTATCTGTCGATCTAC
Source organism: Propionibacteriaceae bacterium (assembly GCA_009781325.1). Lineage (GTDB taxonomy): Bacteria > Actinomycetota > Actinomycetes > Propionibacteriales > Propionibacteriaceae > WQYJ01. The sequence continues at coordinate 2,534 of WQYJ01000151.1, forward strand.
TCTTCCCAGACGGTGTCTCTTGGGTCGGTGGCTGCTGCACGCCATGCCAGTACGGTTGCCCTAGGAATTTCGTCGGTGTTCCTCATCGCAGCATTGGTGATCGGGATAGTCGACATGCGTCGGCGTCAGGCGCTGTGACAATAGGGACGGGCCTATCCACCGGTCGGCCCCATCCACCGGCCATGCTGCCGAAGGCAGTACCCCCGGCAGCCGATGTTGTGGAGTTGAGTAGGGTCTATCCCCAGTCCCTACGTTGGCTGCCGGGGGTCCTGCCTGGCGGCAGGATGACCGGGGCTAGCGTCATGCTGTGGAAGGCAGTACCCCCGGCGGGCGAAGTGTGGAGTTGAGTAGGGTCTATCCCCAGTCCCTACGCTGGCTGCCGGGGGTCCTGCCTGGCGGCAGGATGACCGGGGCTAGCGTCATGCTGGTGAAGGCAGTACCCCCGGCGGGCGAAGTGTGGAGTTGAGTAGGGTCTATCCCCAGTCCCTACGCTGGCTGCCGGGGGTCCTGCCTGGCGGCAGGATGACCGATAGTCGAACTAGGGAGTACCCTGAAATACCCCTTTCGCGGGGAAAATGGGTTACAGCGGTGAAAGCGGTGACCTAGAATGATCCCATGACTCACGATCCTGAGGCAGCTTGGCCGCTTACAGAGACCGATCAGGGATACTTCCCTGGTCCTATGACTGCCCCCACTCCCCCGCCTGCACCCTTGGTTCCTTACACACCAGGCAAGATGCAAACCCCATCCATCATCGGCCCGGATCAGCCCACAAAGCCGATGTCCCACGGAGCACGCATCGCCTTTCTCGCTATCATCCTCGGGGCTGCTATCCCGCTGACCGCAATATCTGCCAGCTATGCTGACTTCTTCGGAGTCATTGTTGCTTGGATGGGAATCGTCCTTGTTGCCGCCATTGCTTTCGGCTTTGGTTTCCGGCGCGGGTAGTCTTGAGGCTATGACGAGAACTCCTCGCGGTTTCGCCCGTATAGGGCTTGCCCTTGTCCTCAGCCTTGGGCTACTCATAGTTTCGGGGTGCACCGACCCCAATACGGATCCTTCCCCAACTGCCACCGAAACCCCTGTTGCTGACTGGGATACGTGGGTCCACGACACCGCAACCCTTTTCCGGAACATCACACAGACCCCCCGCCAAGGCACAGAACCCCCAGAATTCGTCTGGAATTTCGAACTGAACGTTGCCTACCCCTACCAGACTGCAGCTCTGCTCAACCGCCTGGGGCCAACGGCACAGTCACTGATGTCTGACCAGGATTGGCAGACAACACTGGGGTATCTGCGCCAAGCCATCGAGGATGACTCCCTGATCTTTGATCCGGGCAACGCCGGCGGGCCTGCGTACGCTGTGTGGGAAATGGCCTGGGTTGATCGTCTGCGCAATGTCTTCTCCGACGAGGAGCGTGAAGCGCTCTATGTGACATCCCTCCTGGCCGAACAGGTCAGCGACGGTACGGAGTCCGACGCCATCGCACTGGACATCTATGTCACGGTCATGGGCATGAACATGCTGGGAGGAGTCACCAACGAGATCCTGGATAAGGCCTCTGCCGTACTGGACACTGATGAATTCGACTGTGCTCCCCAAACCGACGACGGCGTCTTCGAGCTCTTGACGGTTGCTGCCAGCGGTGTTGAATCGCGGTGTTCCCTCGATGATATCGAGGCTGCCTGGCAGGCCGGAGTGAACAGACTCACCCAGATCACGAACGGTCAAGATACCGTAGCAACAGCATGGGAGTTGCTTTTCCTCGAAGAGGCTCGCGCCCAGTGGTGGCCGGATGACAAGGCGCGCTCAGCAACCATCCGCACCATCTTCGACCGCATGGTCACCTCCGTCACATCCATGGGCTCACAGGGAGTTTCCCTCCTGACTACGCTGCACAAGGTTGCTTATCTCCTTGGCACCACAGCACCTGTTATTGACGCCAATGACACTATCGAGAGACTCGTTAACCCGGTTTTCCCCGTCAGTGAGCGCCTCGTTGGTGCACCTGACCTGATCTTCACGCTCAAAGCCGCGGCTACCTTGGGCATCGAACTCGAGCTCACAGATGACTTCATGAATAGCCTGACAGTCATGGAGAAGATTGCCGTCGCGTACGGGCAGGGGCGGGTTCTCGATGATGAAATCGAATCCTGGTTGGCGGAATTGGCGAATCAAGAAGAATTAGAGCCCATCGACCAGTTCGATCTTCTGGACGTCGTGGCGCCCCTTCTTCTGGTGTCTACCATGAACCGTGCCTGCAACTCAGCCGGTATTCAGCTCATTGACCAAGCAGTTACAGCCGAGTTGGACTCGTATATGCGCCCGGTGCCCATAGCCCTGGCAATCCGAGTGATCGAACGCTGCGGCTATTCCGTCGAACCAGAGTTGCGCAATGCCGTCGCGGGGCAAGCAGAATCAGCATCAATCTGGGATGCCTCCCGCATTAAATGTGCGATGACCCCAAATGCCGTCTCTGTGGGACAAAGCATATGGCCGATCATGCAGCCAGTTGTGAATCCCAACGGAGGAGCTGGATCCAAGTGGAGCGCATCATTCAACCTCACCTATGTCGTTCTAGCTCTCGTCACGACGAAAACCAACGACTGCGTGAAAACAGGAATCCTCGAAGCTAGACCGGCCTGAGACATCCACTGCCAGGCTCGCCTGGCTGTGGATGCAGGTTGTATGACTTACAGTTCGTAATCGTCAATCGGCAGGACAGAGCCGCCGGTGAAGCCAGAGTCATAGGCATAGGCATCGAAGGACATTGAATACGCCTTCGCCTTGGCCTCCGGTGTTGGTTCCACGCGGATGTTGCGGTA
>WQYJ01000152.1 GCA_009781325.1 Propionibacteriaceae bacterium
AGCCCACGGATTCGGCTGTGTTGGGTACGCACCCTGTTGCCAGGGCACCTGAGATTGGAGGGGCTGCTGCCATCCTGGCTGGGCTCCTTGCCACTGCGGAGACCCGCCGTATCCGGGGTATTGCTGCGGATTCGGTCCCCAGGCCCCGGCTTGGCTCATGGGATCCGGATACACAGGTTGATTTGGAATCATGACGACCCCTTTCCTTCAGCTTGAGGGGGTAAGCAAATGACCGACAAGTCAGCCGACTATTTCTGGCGGAGCATTATAAGTGTTGCAGTCACCGACGTGGGTGGTTGCAAGTCCGCGACCCGACCACCAGGAACGGTTCACACCTGCACCGTGGTCATCCATGTAGAGGAAGTCACTTCCGAGGTGTTCAAAGTAACTCCTAATGTTTGACACATCTCCTTCGGTGATACCGACAGATGTCGAAATGGAGTTCATAAAGACTCCTGCCAAACAATCCGCCTGCAATTCCATGCGTCGGTTGAGCTCCCAGGCATCTTCTTCAGTGACCTGGATGTATTCCAGGGTGTTAATCGAACTGAGAATCTGGGTTCTGAACTGGATGGCATGACCAAATTCGTGAGCCATGATGGCTTCGCCCAGGAATCTCTGAGTCCGCCAGCTATCGGGGTAAAGTTCTACCAGATTCTGAGCAAAGTAAATCTGTTGATCAGCCAAGCAATAGAAGGCATTGTGATCCCAGGACTGGCCGCATGCAGTGATGATGGTGTCGGAATAAACCGTCACTGAAGGGCGTGGCATATAGAAACCAGAATCCTCAACGGGACCATACCAGGAGTCCATCAAACACAGAACGAAATCATTCATGTGCTTGGTGATTTGTGCAACGGTGGCACGGGTTAAATCAATGTCTTTGAGTTTGCAGGTAACTGGAAGCAGATCTTGATCATACAATTTGGAGAAGTAAAGAACGTCAGTCATTTCATCCCACGACTCAGGGAAGCCAGGATCACCGGGGTTCCGATCAGGGGGCTTCGGTGTATAGCGACCGCCGCCTGGAGGCGAAGTTGTCGTAGGCGGCTTCGTTGTCGGGCTCGTTGTGGTGGGCTTTTGAGTCGGCTTGGCTGTGACGGTGGGTGTCGGTGTTGGAGTGGGTTTGGCAGTCGGTGTCGACACCTGTGTGGGTGTTGGAGTGGGTCTGGGTGTCACAGTGGGGGCCGCGGTAGCCGTGGGTCTTGTCACAGTAGGCGTTGGGATAGCAGTGGGCTTAGGTGTCTGAGCTGTTGTCGTTGCGCTGGGTGTAGGCGTGGGCTTGGGTGTTGGAGTTGCCGAGGGTGTCGGTGTGGACTTCGGCGTGGGTGTTGCAGTGGGTTTGGGTGTTACCGTCGCCGCAGGAGTAGGCGTGGGCGTGGGCTTCGGTGTCACTGTTGGTTGTGCGCTCGAGGTTGCCGTAGTCATGACTGTGGCTTCTGCTGTCACTGTGGGCTCATAGGTGGGTTCTGAGCTAGCCGTAGGTTCAGAGGTAGCTGTCGGTGTGGAAGTTGGCGTGGGTTCAGCAGTTGGTGTCGCCGTTGGAGTGGGCGTAGTCCGCGGAGGTCGGGTTGCTGGTGGAGTCGACGTTGGCGCCGGTGTAGGTGTCTCGCTAACCGCTGGTTCACCGGAGACGAGTGCCAAGGTCACCGGAATGGCAATGAGGAAGAGTCCGACAATCATCAAAAGAGGAAGGATATTCGGTCTCTTCTTCTTTCGTGCCTGCGGAGGTGAATACTCCGGTTGAGGTGACCAAGCACGAGTCTCGGGCTCCGGTTGGCTGGAATCCCCGCCTTCTATTCAAGAATCACTCGCGTCCCAAGGGAAGCCGACGGGAGGTTGGGTTTCTTGCTGCCCGGGTTCGTTGGCTTGAATAGGTTGTTGCCAACCTGGGCGGATTTGCCGCCATTGCGGTGCCTCATTGAAGGGGGAGGCTGGTTGTTGATTATTTCCCCAGGGTCCACTTTGACTCATGGATACACGTACTCCTCATCTTGCGCGACAGTGATTAAGAGTGTCAACGCCCTAGTTTTTTAAGGACTAGGGCGCGTACATGTTAGTAAGAACCAAGACTTAGCCGACGGTGTCGTCAGAGACAGCGAATGTATTGCAGACACCGACCTTGGAGTTGGATATACCTTGACCTGCCCAATAGGAACGGTTCACTCCTGCTCCATGGTCGTTTGCACGGAGAGTGTCGCTTCCTAAGAATTCAAAGAAGCCCCTGATATTCGATACATCAGTGGAGGTGATGCCGGCTGAGTCTGTGATGGAGTTGAAGAAGACTCCAGCAAAGCAGTCAGCTTGCAACTCGACCCAGCGGCCGATTACGTCCACTTGTTCATCGGTTTCTTGGATATACTCAAGGGCCCAGGAAGAAACAAGAATCATTGACCTGAACTGCACAGCATGCCCAAACTCGTGGGCTACGACAGCCTCCGCAAGAAACTTCTGTTTCTGCATACTTGATGGGAAGACATTGATCAGATTCTGTGCGTAATAAATCTGCTGATCGGCTCCGCAGTAAATGGCATTCTCCATTGGAACTTCACCGCATGCAGTCGTAATGGCAGTGGTATAAACCGTGATGGAAGGACGTGGCATGTAGTAGCCAGCATCCTCAACTGGACCATACCATGACTTCATCAAACACACGACGAACTCATTCATATGCGCTTCAATCTGTGACACTGAAGCGTTGGCGAGATCAATATTATTTACCGTGCAGTTAGTTGCCTGAAGATTCTGGCTGTAGAGCGAATTCCTCAAAACAATATCAGCAACTTCTTCCCAAGACTCAGGCTCACCAGGGTCTCCAGGATTCAAATCCGGAGGTCCTTCTTGGTAGCGGTCTCCGCCCGGAGGAGCGTTTGTGTTAGTGGGATCAGTAGTCGGACCTGTTGTTTGTGTGGGTCTGGGAGTAGGTGGGTTGTCGAGGATTTCCTCATCAGAGATGAGTGCCAAGATGACAGGTATCCCAATGACAAAGATGCCGACGATCAGGAGAATCGGGAGAATCTTCGTCTTTTTCTTCGGTGCCGCTGGTACGCCGTAGCCTGGCTGCGGCGCCCAAGCATTGGGCTGGTATTGGGGCTGACCCGCGTAGGCTGTTGGGGCCATAGCCACGGGTTGGGCTGGGTAAGACTGGGGAGTCCCAGCGTACTGTGGCGCTGCCGGTTGGCCATAGGCCTGTTGCGGCGCTTGCTGCCAGGGTGCACTGCCTTGGGCGGGCTGCTGCCAGCCGGGGCGAGCCTGCTGCCACTGAGGTGTCCCAGGGTAAGCAGGTGTTTGCTGTGGGAATTGGGGCTGCTGATTCGTTCCCCAGGGTCCAGTTTGACTCATAATATAAGGATACATCGTAGTAGAGGATCAATTTAACCATCTCGGTGAGGGCGCATTATGCGGAATCGCACGTTTTCAGTAATCGGAGGCGCTATCATGGGATCCTATACACCGGCATATACCACGTACTTATGAAAGTAGGCGCCATGTCACGAGTGCTTCGTGCGGCACTGGCCTTCACCGCCAGTATTGCCATTGCAGTTAGCTGGGCAGTCCCGGCTCAAGCAGCTACAGCAGAAACCGCCTCAATAGAGGCTAAATTAAACACCGACGGTATTCTCACAGTTGCTGTGACAATCAACCTTTCAGATTCCACTGGGGTTTCGACTCTGTCGCAGGAGATCCCGACATTTATGGACCGCGATGGAATGCGATATTCCTTCGCTGTTTCTGACATAACACTCACCGTTGATGGAGATGCGGTGACACCAACACAAACGACGAAGACAGGTGCAATCGTCGTCTCCTATCCCACAGAATCAGCCTCTGAGTTTGTCCTGACCTATTCGGTTAAAGGTGCTTCCACGACGCTGGTTGACGGTCGTGTGGACTTCACATGGCTTCTTCTCAGCGGGCTCAACATTGATGTTGAGCGGGTCACTGGTACGGTTGCGGTTCCCGCAGGAGCGGTGAACTACGACTGCCAGGCAGGCACCGTGGGTGCACTGACCACCTGCAGCACATACTCTGCGGGGACCCATGGCAATCCCGCCATGACACTCACCAAGAATGTTTTGGCTGCCGGTCAGGTTGTCCAGGCAGAGGTTATCTTCGCTGATGGCGTTGTGACCGTCACTGAAGATGCTGCAGTCATCTGGACCTTGGGCCGCGCGCTCACCCCTGGATTGGCACAGCTTGGAGTCATGGCTCTTGTTCTTATCGCAGGCGGTTTGGGCTTGTTCGGCCTGTGGAGAAGAGTACGCACCGCTGGTTATACCGGCGAGCCGAAGCCAGTAGCTTCATTCACCAAGGATGCCGAAGGCAACTTGAAGTTCGAATGTGACGCAAACTCCCGGCCTGGCATGGTTGGTACCTTGGTCGACTCCAGTGTCGACCCAGTTGACATCCTCGCGACGATCCTCGATCTGTCCGTGCGCGGGCATCTACTCATCACCGAGCTCGTAACGAGCCGCTATGAAGCGCCAGACTGGAGCTTTACCCGTCAACAGGGCCCTGATGATCTCAAGGATTATGAGAAGCTGCTTCTTGATGCACTCACATCGTCCCCTGTGACGGTGAATAATATCGACGAGGCTGTGGCTCCGGCTGTTACAGCGGTCCAGGATGCTCTCTATCAAGAGGTGCTTGACTCAGGTTGGTTCTCCCGCTTGCCGTTCAAGAGGCCTCCGATGGTGATCTGGGGCTTTGTTGCTATTGCGCTGGCTACCATTGCCACGCTCGGCATCATGATCGTCTCTACATGGGGCTTGGTCGGTATGGCGCTCATCGCCCTGTCAATCGTCTTCCTCTACATCGCCTACCATCAGCCTCCGGTTACCCCACAGGGTGCTGCGATCTATGCTGGCTTCGGGCAACTAGAGAAGGATCTCGACATCCACAAGGGTGAGGAAGTTGCCGAAGAAGAGAGAATCAGAACGATCTCCCAGGTTCTGCCCTATGCCATCGTCCTCGGTGGCTGGGATGAATGGGTGGACGACATGGTTCTTGCTGATCCAGACGACGATCCCGATCCCGAGGCGCTGTCGTGGTTCCACGCACCAGATGACTGGCACCTGAAGTATCTTCCAAGCTCCTTGGATGCCTTCATCACCGTCGTCACCGGACGTCTCTTCGCCCGCGACTAATACTGAAACTCAAGACGCCCCCTTCCAGAAGGGGGCGTCTTTGTACGTCGACCCCCGGTCATGCTGCCGTAGGCAGGACCCCCGGCGGCCGATCTGTGGACTTGGGTAAAGGCTTGCACCCAAGCCCCTAAGTCGACCCCCGGTCATGCTGCCGTAGGC
>WQYJ01000153.1 GCA_009781325.1 Propionibacteriaceae bacterium
GCGGGTGGACTTATTGACTAGGGGTACGGCCTTTGCCCAAGTCCATACGTTAGCTGCCGGGGGTCCTGCCTGCGGCAGGATGACCGCGGGTGGACCTATTGACTAGGGGTACGGCCTTTGCCTCAGTCCCTACGTTGGCTGCAGGGGGTGGGCATGCTGGGGGCTAGCCCTTTGGCTGTTCTACTGCGGTGGGTTTTGTCGCCATCTTCTGCCCTGTGGTGGGTTTTGTCGTTTTACAGCGACAAAACCCACCACAAGAATTCGGGTGGGTGATTTGCTGAAGCCTCCCCCCCCTTTTGGTAGGGGGGAGGCCCCTGCGTTATCCCAACTACTCCGCCGGAGTTGGTCGCAGTGTGCCGGCGGTGATGGGGGGAAATCCACCGGCAATCAGAAAGGCTTTTGCGATGACAGGTGCTTCTGATCTCGCGACACCAGTTCCAGTACGCATGAATGTTTGTTCTACCGGCACCTGGGCTGACGAAGATGAGATGCTTTCCTGTGTTACAGGCACGAGGTATCCCCTCGACAGCGCATGTGCAGTGAATTTGGGAAAAGAGAAGGCTAACTGCTGCGCCCGCGACGACCTACTAACTAAGGCAATACGACTAAATGACATTTCCATCACCTCAGCATTTCTACTAGGTGAGCCTCATGTGGGGGCACACACGATATTGCAGTTGTGGGCCTGACTCTACTCCTATAAACATCAAGAAGATATCCCTAAGACAGCTAAATAATCAATTCTTGTTTCCCCTTGAAGATACGTTGTTTTGTGTTTTGGAAACTATGGTTTGTTCCAGATCGATGGCAAAAAGGGTGTGCACTATCCCAAGAATTCACACCAGGTTACTTTGAATCTTTCATATGTATAGATCTTAGTAGTATTCATCACGGGTGTGGATTCTGTGGATAACTAGTGATATCGACTGAGAGAACCTGAATTACAACCGTGGTATTTCTGTGGATAAGTCTGTGGATTCTGTGGATGAAGTGTGAGTATTTCTCAGGTTTCTGCCCCTGTGGATGATTGTACACAGGTCTATACACGGGATATCCCCAGTTATCCCCAGGGAGTAAGGACCTCAAAAATACGTGCTTGCATATATGTGCAGAAGATACACAGCCTTTTGAGAAGAAGGGCGCGAGCTAAACTGCCTGCTGTTTCAGGCGCGATGTGATCTCAGAAATGGTGTTGAAGATCGAGCGGTCTTTGATCATCATTTGGGAGATCTTGCGGTAGGCGTGCATGACAGTTGTGTGGTCTCGTCCGAAGAGAGCGCCGATCTTCGGTAAAGAAAGCTCTGTTTGGTCACGACAGAGATACATCGCCACCTGACGAGCCAGCGCGACATTGGCCGTACGATTGGAGCCCTTGAGATCGTCGACAGTCAAGTGGAAGTAGTGGGCGGTGTTCGTCATGATCATCGCAGCAGTGATCGGGCGGTCAACACCATCGGGGATCAGGTCTTTGAGAACAATCTCAGCTAGACCCAGGTTCACGGTTTGACCATTCAGGGAAGCAAAAGCGGTCACGCGGATCAGAGCGCCTTCGAGTTCGCGGATGTTGGTTTGTATCTTGGAGGCAATGAACTCCAGAACATCGGAGGGTACAGAGAGTCGTTCGGCGGCTGCTTTCTTGCGGAGAATGGCGATTCGTGTTTCCAAGTCAGCAGGTTGGATATCGGCGATCAGGCCCCATTCAAACCGGGAACGAAGTCGAAGCTCCAGAGCCTCCAGCATCTTGGGCGGCCGATCCGAGGTCATGACGATCTGCTTTTGTGCATTATGCAAGGTGTTAAAGGTGTGGAAGAACTCTTCCTGGGTCTGAATCTTCGACTCCAAAAATTGGATGTCATCAAGCAGAAGGATGTCCACCTCGCGGTACATTGCTCGGAAGTGAGCCGTACGGTTGTCTGAGATGGCGTTGATGAAGTCGTTTGTCATCTCTTCAGTGGAGACGTACTTGACTCGCAGCCGAGGATAGTAGTCGTGGATGTAACGCCCGATCGCGTGGAGCAAGTGAGTCTTGCCCAAACCAGAGGCTCCATAGATCATTAGCGGGTTGTACGACTTACCCGGACTCTCGGCAACTGCCACTGCCGCGGCATGGGCGAAACGGTTGGAGGGTCCGATAACGAAGGTCTCGAATGTGTACTTGGGATTGAGACGCTCGAGTTGCTGTTCGCGCTGCCGCTGATCGACGGGTGCCACCAGCGGATCGATGGTGGTGGATTCAACAACAGGAGCCATTGTTAATGTTTCATCAACATATGTTGCCAACCGAATCTCGGTATCGAGGTAGTCCGAAGCTACCTGTTCGATCTTGGTTCGAAGGCGGTTGTCAATGCGGCTTCTGGTGAATTCATTGGGTACGCGAACCTGCAAAGAGGACCCATCGAGGCCAGCGGGATGAGAGTTCGATAACAGCGCACGAGTGCCAGGTTCTATTGAGGCAAGAAGGTGGTCCCACAAGGGAAGAAGGAGGTCGGAGGAGTCGGTTGATGTCACCGTTACTCCTCTCTGCTTATTCTAGACTGTCCACACAGTTATCCACAGGGTGTGGACAGTTGTTATAGGCTACGAGTGGACTGATCATGGGGCTGATAAAACTCTAGTGATTACCGTAATCCTTCAGGGGTGGAGATTTCAAGCCAGCAGGGTTGGAATCTCATCATTGATCGGCGTGTCCTGTAGACAAAATCCTGTAGTAGTATTCCACCAGCGTTCACTGGATACCAGATTTACCCTGATTTTTTCGCAGTAAAACTTGCCTTCAGGAATATTGTCACGTATCGTTAGTTAGTCGCTTTCGTGGCGGCGATTCCCCTGTTGTGACTCAACAGGATAGATATCGGAAATGAATGTGGGAGCTTCTTGTGAGCAAGCGTACCTATCAGCCGAGCAATCGGCGTCGTAATCGGGTGCATGGGTTTCGTACTCGTATGCGGACCCGTGCTGGCCGCGCCATCTTGTCCGCTCGTCGGGCAAAAGGGCGCTCTGAGCTGACAGTTTAAGACATGTTGCCGCAGCACCTACGGCTGCGCAAGAGTGCGGATTTTGTGTCGGTTATTAAGAGGGGCCGAAAGGTCTCTCGACCGACATTGATTTTGTATGCCCGCACATCGGACCAACCGCGACTGGGAGTTGTTGTTGGTAAGGGTGTTGGCGGAGCAGTCCAAAGAAACCAAGTCAAGCGTTATTTGCGCCACCAAGGGTTCGGTCTGATGGGCAAATACCAGCCCATGGATATTGTCGTACGGGCGCTGCCTGGCAGTTTGCAGGGGCGTTTGTGTGAGGATCTTGTATCGGCTTGGGATCAAGCGGACAAGCAGGTGTCTTCATGAAGTGGATACTGGTGGGTTTCATTCAACTATGGCGAAGGGTGATCTCTCCGTCGTATGGAAACACATGCAAGTATTTCCCCACATGCTCCAGCTATGGACTCGAAGCGGTTCATACACACGGAGCAATCAAGGGCGGGAGTCTGATGATCTGGCGCATCCTGCGATGCAACCCATGGTCATCGGGGGGTTATGATCCGGTTCCAGATACGCGGGCAGCGTACCTCTGGGAACTCGAACAAGCAGGATTATGGAGCCCTGAGCCCAGCCTAGAAGGAGTAAACCCATGACGATGATGATGGTTCTGCTATCCGGCTTTGGAGATTTCTTCAATGCCATCATGAACCCGCTGTATTGGGCGATGTCCTTCGTCTTGATGTACACATATAAGGGTTGGTGCCTGCTTATTGCACCCGATCTTGGTGTGACGTGGGCGCTGGCAATCATGACGCTGACCATCATTGTTCGAACCCTGCTGATTCCGCTGTTCGTTAAGCAGATCAATTCTGCGCGCAACATGCAGATCATTCAGCCGAAGATGAAGGAGCTCCAGGAGAAGTACGGTGCTGATCGTCAGAGGTTAGGAATAGAACAGCAGAAGCTGATGAAGGAAGAAGGGGTTAACCCCATGGCTTCCTGCTTCCCGCTGCTGCTGCAGATGCCGGTCTTCATCGCGTTGTATCAAGTGCTCTACGGTGTTGCCAACAACATTCCTCGCGGCAGCTTCTTCGTCAACAATCCCGACATTGTTGCTTCGCTGAATCAGGCCACACTGTTCGGAGCCGAACTCTCAGGGAGATTCTGGCTTCAGGACTGGAGCCTGTTCGGCCCCACTCAGATCATGGCAGTCATCATGATCCTCGCGATGACTGGCTTGTTCTTCGTCACCCAGAAACAACTCATGGGTAAGAACATGCCGCCCGAGGCGATGCAAGGCCCTATGGCGCAACAACAGAAAATGATGCTTTACATGTTCCCGGTCATGTATCTCTTCATTGGCTGTTGGATTCCGCTGGGTGTCTTGGTCTACTGGGTGACCAACAACATCTGGACCCTTGTTCAGCAATACCTTCTCATCAGGAACAACCCGACTCCTGGAACGCCTGCTTATATTGAGTGGGAAGAGAGAATGATCAAGCAGGGTAGAGACCCCAAGAAGATCGCCGAAGAGCGCCGCGCCAAGCGTTCCAAGGCCCCCCGGGAACAAGCGCCATCTCGTCCTGTTGCTGCGATCGATAATACGAAGGTAGCTGACGAGACCAAAGACGTTAACGAGAGTACTGATAAAGAAACTCCGACCAACGATAAGACTCCGAACAATGGAGTAACACGCCAACAAATTCAGAGGCAGCAACCAGCACGCGATTCGCGGGCAAAGAGGAAGACGCCGAAGAAGAAGCAATCTGAGTAATTCAGAATGAAGTTTTAGACCCTCCGGGGTCGATGAAGGGAAACACAATGAGTGAGGTTGAACAGAACCAAAGCGACGAGCAGATGGATGTCCTCACCTTGGAGGGTGAAACTGCCGCTGACTACCTAGAAGAACTACTCGACATCGCCGACCTAGACGGCGACATCGACACTTACGTCGAGGCTGGCAGGCCTCACGTATCCATACTCACCTCCGGAGACAAACTAGTTGGCTCCAACGGTGAAGTCCTCGACGCACTCCAAGACCTATCAAGACTAGCCATCCTGACCAAGCTAGGCCGTCACTCACGCCTCATGCTCGACGTAGCCGGCCACAGAGAACGCCGCCGCCAAGAACTCCAAGAAGTCGTCACCGCAGCAGTAGCCGAAGTCAACGACTCTGGAGAGCCAGTCTCCCTATCCGCCATGAACCCCTTCGAGCGCAAGATCGTTCACGACGCGGTAGCAGCAGCCGGCCTCCACTCCGAGTCCGAAGGCGAAGCCGACAAACGCCATGTAGTCATCAGCCCAGCCACCTAGAAGCCAGC
>WQYJ01000154.1 GCA_009781325.1 Propionibacteriaceae bacterium
TCCAGCCTGCCTGAAGCGATGGTCGCCTTGCCAGCACACCCATCTAGTGCCGCTCGTTACGGCAGCGATCGGTGGATTCAGGTTTAACCTCAGTAAGTAACGAACACCCCAATAACAATGCTGAGCATAAACAGAAAAAACATGCCCACAGAAACCATCAGAACGATCGAAGCAATCATGCCCATGATCCGCCCGGCCTGCAGGTTGCCCGACAGGATGTACCACCCTGCTTCGCACTCTTTCTTCGCTTTGTTGCCCTTATACCAGGCAAAGGGTCCCAGAGGAGAAAACACGATGAGCGATAGAAGTCCAAGAACAAAAATCGTGTTCGCGCCTGGATGCTCTCCTAACCACACAGTATTCTGCGGCTGCACCGGGTATTGGTTGGCTGCCCATGATTGCTGACCGTAGTCAGGCGCAAGGGTGGGCTGCTGTGCATCCACTGCAGTAGGCGGTGGCATGTACGGCTGATAGGAACTCATGAAAACCCTTTCCGCCTACAGACTACTTGCTGAAACAAGTTTTTGCAGCCTCGCTTGAGTTTATTAAGACGCACCTGAGTATGGTCGGGCTTTGTTTCCGCGAACCGACTTGCGATCACCTAATGACTAGCATCGCGGGGATCGCAAGGTCAGCTCGGGGATTATTGTGTTTCTTCGGTGCTTTACACAGTTGCGTCTTCTTGCGGCACATCCTCATAGGCTGCATCAGCTTGAGTCGCCTCTACGTCGACAGTCTCAACTGCTTCAGCCTCGACTGTTTCAGCCTGGACTGCTTTAGCCTCGACTGTTTCAGCCTGGACTGCTTCAGCCTCGACTGCTTCCTGAGCCGGCTTGCGAGCTGCAATGAGTGCGTAGATAGCCCACGCAAGAAAGAGCACTGCAATAATGCCGAAAGCGATCTCATTCAGCGGAATAAGGCCGAACAACACAATGATGAAGTCATTGAGATATGCCCAGATGCCGACACCTGCAAACGCAACCGCGCCAACAAGGCCCCAGAGCGCATTTTTCATGGTTCCTCCATGGATATATGAGTACCCCTTGATCCATGCCACTCTGCTCAGATCAATTTCATGGGGTGCGGGGATTTTCCCGCAGACCACTCTATCTCACTAGATTCCCTTGTCAGAAAGGCACACCGCGATATTGAAATTGTTAGAGATAGGTGGATTCGGGCTTCGTTCAGAGCGGCCAGTTCTTCGAATCGATGAGCTACTGCGACTGCGCAGCGTACTGAATCAGATTGTGAACCACTGACACTGGGTCACCCTTGAAACTCCATCACAGTGAAAACAACAATGAGAAATACCGCTCCACCGACAATCAGGAGAAGGACTAGGCTCGTGGCAATGATGCCGAGGATCCGGCCAGTTTTCAGTGCCTGTGTCATGGAGAACAGCCCCTGATTGCACTGCTTTCGAAGACTATTCCCCCAAATCCAAGCCACGGGTCCCAAAACCAGCGCTGCTAGGGTTCCCAGTGATGAGATACTGCTTGTCAGAGAGGTGAAAGCTCCTATTCTTGTGGATCCGACGAGATACACCAACCACGGGGCAACGATCCCAACCACCGCCAGTATCCCCAGAACGAGAAGAGTCGTGGATTGTGGATGCGGACGGCCACCGACCTGAGGGGGAAGAGGATACCCCTGCTGTGGTGCTTGCCCTCCGGGGTAACCAGGTGACACCGGAGGTGGCGTCATCTGGGCAGGCACAGGCGCTGAATAGTGTTGATACGGTTGATCTGCGGACATTGCAACCCCTTTCATCCCAAGAATACTGGGTATCATCCAGGGTGGTTGACTTGCCCATTCTTAAGGTCTTGAACCCTCCAGCCCACTGTGCACTGTACTACTGAAAATGTCAGAGCTGGGTGTAAGAATGGCTCCAGTTGGGAAGGAGGACTTCACTGATGGATGAAAACACGAACCAGCAAATCTTTTTCCGAAGGAGAGTCAACATTATGCTCTTGTATAGTATCATTAATGATACTGGTGACTGATGGTTAACATTGACGATCTAGTGGTGAGGATGAGAGCCAATCCGAAGGGTGCGCGCTTCGCTGATTTGGAAAAGGTGTGTCGAGCCTTCTTCGGCACTCCCCGTTCCTGCTGTGGATCTCATCAGGTGTATGAACTTCCTCGGGCTGGCGACCCGAGGGTGAACATCCAGAACTTTCATGGCCAGGCGAAGCCATAGCAGGTAAAACAGGTACTACAGGCCATCGACATACTGAGTCAGGAGGGAATGTGACTTCCATTGCACAGCACTACACCTATCGGGTGCGTTGGTCCTGCGAAGATGAAGCCTTTGTGGGGACTGTCGCTGAGCTGCCCTCTCTTTCTTGGATTGCCCAAGATCAATTCGAGGCCCTGCAGGGAATATCTGAGCTTGCGCAGAGCATCGTAAGCGAGTTGATCTCGACTGGGCAGGAGGTGCCGTGCGCTCTGTCGGAGAAAGAGTTCTCAGGAAAGTTCATGGTGAGAATTCCACCTGAAGCGCATCGCCTCCTGGCGATAGACGCCGCCGAGCAAAACCTATCTCTTAATAGGCTAGTTTCTTCGAGACTAGTACGCTCTTGACCTGCGCAGTGAAGTTCCTCATGGCCGATGACGGCTTGAGTGATGACCAGGAGGCCCCTAATCGAGGGCTGCCAATTCTTCGAAAGCTTCGTCGGTGATCGTGGTCTTGGGCATCCCTTGGAAGATGAAGGGGGATTCTTCACCTTCGGGGGCTACGTCGACTAACACAACCTGACCGGGGTGAAGTTCACCGAAGAGAATCTTCTCGGCGAGCGGATCCTCGATGTCGCGCTGGAGTGCGCGGCGTAGAGGACGAGCACCCAGAGTCGGATCGTACCCACGCTCGGCGATCAAGGTCTTCGCTGCCTGAGTCAGTTCGATGCCCATGTCACGATCGGCGAGACGGGACTCAATCTGGGAGACCAGAAGATCCACGATCAGTTCGATCTCAACCAGGGAGAGCTGGTGGAAGACCACAATCTCATCGACACGGTTGAGGAACTCAGGACGGAAGTGCTGCTTGAGTTCATCGGTGACCTTCGCCTTCATCGACTCATAGGAAGCCGCCTCATCTCCAGTACGGGAGAAGCCTAGGCCCACAGCCTTAGAGATGTCGCGGGTACCGAGGTTGGTCGTCATCACGATCACGGTGTTCTTGAAGTCCACCACGCGGCCTTGGGCGTCGGTGAGACGGCCCTCGTCCAGAATCTGCAGAAGTGAGTTGAAGATGTCCGGGTGGGCTTTCTCCACCTCGTCGAAGAGTACGACGGAGAATGGGCGCCGGCGTACCTTCTCAGTGAGCTGACCGCCTTCTTCATAGCCGACATAGCCAGGAGGTGAGCCGAACAGACGCGAGGCTGTGTGCTTTTCGGAGTATTCGGACATGTCGAGGGTGATCAGGGCATCCTCATCGCCGAAGAGGAACTCGGTGAGTGCTTTGGACAACTCGGTCTTACCGACACCGGAGGGGCCAGCGAAGATGAAGGAACCTGAGGGGCGCTTGGGGTCTTTCAACCCTGCGCGAGTACGGCGGATGCTGCGTGCTAGAGCATGGACGGCATCGGTTTGGCCGATGATCCTCTTGGCGATCTCGGTTTCCATCGCCAGCAGGCGCGTACTTTCTTCTTCCGTGAGCTTGAAGACCGGGATGCCGGTGGCAGAACTGAGGACCTCAGCAATCTGCTCTTCATCGACTGAATCGGGAACGGATCCGCCCGATGTCCGCCAAGCAGAGTCGAGATTCTCACGTTCAGCGAGAAGCGAGAGTTCCTGGGAGCGCATGTTCGCCGCTGACTCGTAATCCATCGATTCGGCGGCGGCTTCGCGCTCGCGGCGGATCTGTGCGATCTTCTCATCGACTTCGCGTAGATTCGGAGGTGCGGTCATCAGCTTGATGCGCAGCCTGGCTCCGGCTTCGTCGATCAGGTCAATGGCCTTGTCAGGCAGGAAACGATCAGCAACATAGCGGTCCGCAAGCTGGGCGGCTGCGGTGAGTGCTGCGTCGGTGATGGTCACGCGGTGGTGGGTTTCGTACCTATCGCGCAGGCCTTTGAGGATGTCGATCGTCATTGCTATGGAGGGCTCGTCGACCTGGATGGGCTGGAAACGGCGTTCCAGGGCGGCATCCTTTTCGATGTACTTGCGGTATTCATCCAGGGTTGTGGCACCGATGGTCTGGAGCTCACCGCGGGCCAGCATGGGCTTCAGAATCGATGAAGCGTCGATGGCACCCTCGGCTGCACCAGCACCGACCAGAGTGTGAATCTCGTCGATGAAGATCATGATGTCGCCGCGCTGCTTGATCTCGGCGAGTACCTTCTTCAGGCGCTCTTCGAAGTCACCGCGATAGCGCGACCCGGCGACGAGTGAGCCCATATCCAGGGTGTAGATCTGCTTGTTCTTGAGGGTCTCGGGCACATCCCCGCGAATAATCGCTTCAGCGAGACCTTCGACGACTGCTGTTTTTCCGACACCGGGTTCACCGACGAGTACGGGATTGTTCTTCGTACGCCGTGACAGGACCGTCATCACGCGCTCGATCTCCTTCAGGCGCCCAACAACGGGGTCGAGCTTGCCCTCGCGGGCAGCCTGAGTGAGGTTGCGCCCGAACTGATCGAGAATCTTCGATCCGGTTGTGTTCGCGGATCTCTCGGGGGCCCCGGACATCGCTGCTTGTTTGGTCTGCTGGAAACCACTGAGCAGTGATAGTACGGTTTCGCGTACTTGACCGAGGTCAGCACCCATCTTGATGAGCACCTGGGAGGCAACTCCTTCGCCCTCACGCAGCAGGCCGAGCAGAATGTGCTCGGTGCCGATGTAAGGGTGGTTAAGCTGCAAGGCTTCGCGCAGGGACAGTTCCAGGACCCTCTTGGCGCGCGATGTGAACGGGATGTGACCGGCTGGGGCCTGTGAGCCCTTGCCAATGATCTCTTCAACCTCAGTGCGTGCCGTCTCTAGGGTGATCCCGAGTTGGGTTAAGGCCTTGGCGGCAACCCCTTCGCCCTCGTGAATCAGACCCAGGAGAATGTGTTCCGTACCAACGTAGTTGTGGTTCATCGTCCTAGCTTCATCCTGCGCCAAGATCACCACTCTACGTGCCCGGTCGGTAAATCTTTCGAACATTCCATCTCCTAATCGGCAGGAAACAACCCGCCGGTCAATGTACAAGTCTACCAAGCCCCACGCAGCGAAGGTACGCAGGCACCCCCACCCCCGGTCATCCTGCCGCCAGGCA
>WQYJ01000155.1 GCA_009781325.1 Propionibacteriaceae bacterium
CAGGATTTAACCGCCTCCCAGTGTCCATCCGATATGTTGGGGTGGAATGGGTAGGATAAGCCCACGCTGCTACACCAGCGACAATCATCGGACCCGCTGAACCGTCACGGTTCACAAAACCAAATGACCCATCATCACGAATGATAAGAGACGAACCTGCTGAGGGCTGCGGATATGATGCTGCTGGCACCATCGTGCCAGTCTCACCACGCAGTTGGAGAACCCCATCTGAGTCTAGGGTTAGACGGGCATTGGAAGACGATCCGCTTCCCCGAGAAGACTTC
Organism: Propionibacteriaceae bacterium; assembly: GCA_009781325.1. Taxonomy (GTDB): domain Bacteria; phylum Actinomycetota; class Actinomycetes; order Propionibacteriales; family Propionibacteriaceae; genus WQYJ01. The sequence continues at coordinate 285 of WQYJ01000155.1, forward strand.
CACCGCACATGGCCCCCCAAAGCATCTTTACCATTTCCGTCCCCGCGCCAACTGAGAATTAGAAAACCACTAGCATCAAACCCAACGCGATGCTCACCATTCGGGGAAATCAGGGACTGGCCGAAAACCAGTGTTTCACCGGGACGAAGACGGTCTTCTCCGTTGGCTGCCTTGGCTGTGGTGGGGACGGCGACGATCACGCCGATCATGAATAAGGCGGCAGCTACCGTGGTAGCTACGAGGGATCGACCAAAACGGCGTTTCTTCTTAGGATCGTGCGATTGTGTTTGAGACAGGATGGACATCGAGTAACCTCCGCAATGAGAGTCCAAGACACAGAATCTGCGTCAACTGGTTGTCACGGTGTCTTCCGTTGTGGAAGCCACCACCAGATCTCGGATCACATGGGGTGAACCGAGACCCTCCTGTCTTTTCCAGAATAACAGCGTGATATTCCTCGGGCAAATCAACGATCAGCCCCGTAGACCCACCGATTGTGCAGAAACCGTTTAGCCGTTTCGCTTTATATTGAGGAGCCCACTACTAACATCGAGCACACACGAGCATTTCCCATCCTGGGTGATAGACTTCGGAGCCGGACGCACAATAACTGAGGTTGAAAAACAACCTCTTTCAGAACACAGTTTCGACAGGACAAGCATGAAGTTATTTTGGCCTCAGGATGCTAACCATGGTGAGGTGCAACCGCATCCCGTAATCGATGACACAGGCAAGCCCAATCAGCCAATGGCTAGCCATCCCAGTTATCGGAGACATAGGAGCCTTTTACTTTCATCACTTGCATTGGCGTCGATTCTAGTCCTGAGTTCATGCACTCAGACGCTAAGAGATGACCAACCCCCAGTGACAAGTTATCAGGTGGATGTAAATGTGTTGGCGGGTATTCCTTTCAACCCACAAGATGGGACCGTAAAACTATTTGATTCGTACATTGAATCCGGGGTCGTGCAGTTAACCACATCAGATGATTCACGTCAGATCATTTACACCAAAGTTGTCAATACTGGTGACATTGAGGTGTTTCGGATGACAGAAGGGGAGTCTCCAAAAAGACTGACAGAATCCGGTGAAATCAAAACAGACCCCCTTATTGACAATGCGGGGCATGCAATCTGGCTCACCAACGACTCGATCTATGTTGATGCAACTGCCGTACCCACTCCTGAAGGCACACCAACTGTTCCGCACATCCTGGGTGACACCCTTTTCCTTCAGTGGATACCAGCTGGCTCTAATGATCCTTACCTTGCGAGTGTTGACATGGGTACTTTGAAGTTTTCTCAGGAGCGCTCTCCTGTGATCATTAGTCGCCTTAGTTCCGATCCAGACAATGCGAACCTCTGGGTTGAGGGGTTCAACCCAGAGACAGGTCTAATGGCTCAGTTTGCTTACATTCCTTCAAACACAGGAGATGGCGACTGGGTGCACCTAACCGACGAACGAGTCACTCTTAACGGTCAGGCGGTTGACTTGGCTAGCCTAGGCGCATCAGCAGCCACAAGCCTGATTGCCAAATCGTGGATAAATGTAAACGATCCCTTGGGGTCCCTTGCAGAAGCTAATAACAACGAAGGTCGCCTGTCGTGGTATGTGTCCTATCGCCTGTTGGGCCTGTTAGCTGCTTCGCAAGACGCTCAAATGGCATCAGCCTTGGGAAGTGACAATCTCAACGCAACCATCACAAGAATGTGTGGACAGTTGGTGCAGTCCGCTGGCGAACATGGTTGGCCCACCACGAGGTATTCCACCGATCAGAGTGAGTTGTGGCTTTTAGTGACGAATGCGACAGTCTTATATCCCCTACTCAAGGCCTTGAACATGGGGTTCATAACTGACCCGAACCTCAAAGAACGACTATTAGCAACGATGAGACAGGTCTTCGTTGACAACGAAACCAACTGGGTAGATGGGCAAGGCTACCATTTCCAATACGGAAGTCATTACGAATTTGATGGTGTCATCATGCCTTGGAACCAACAAACCATCTTCGGACTGGCCCTCATTGAAATGACACAGGCAACAGGCGACGAACGCTACGTAGGCAGAGCTGTTGAATTAGTAGAACTCTTCTCTGCAGAATTCGTGTTTGCAGACGATGGAAGCCTGCTTTGGCGCTACTGGCCACAGGTCTTTTATGATGGCTGGGAATCATCTGACACAATCTCTGTGAACACGCCTTCACGGAAACCCACACAGAGCCTTTACTTTGAGGATGTTCCTCACGCGAGTTGGAATAGCCTCTTCCTTCAAGAGGTAGCTAAGCACCGAAAAAATCAGATCAGGGCTCAACAAGAGCTTGATGCCCTTCGGCTCACTGTTAGTAATCTCGGGCAAAATGGATCCTGGGCTTGCTACATGGGTGCTCCCGAATCTGCCAGAGCCAACACGGCATTCTGTCGGCCCAAGTTTGGATGGGTGGCACTCAATGTGGAGTCTTTGAACTCAACGTATTCGAAATGGTTCTTGACCACCTCCCGTTTTGATGGTGACCCCTTATTCGATCTGGTAGTAGCCTCAACGGGTTAGTCCTTTCACTATGCACAGGAACTAATCAAGCCTGACTGCGATCCCTTCTTCATCTTGAATAGATCGCCTACAAATAGCTCACATCGACCTTCGCTGAACTCAAGGTATCCTTGACAACCTTGAGCGGTAGCAACCACCGCTCCATTTTGGCAGCAGCAGTCGAATTGCCGAGAATCGCATCCTGGAAATCCTAATACTCAACCTGGCGCCTGCCGTTTGTCAGTGTCTTTGTAACTCTTTGATCACCTTGGTTGCAGCACTCCCATCACCGTACGGTGCAGCATTGGTGTCTGCTGGCATAGGCCGGGTGACCGCAGCGGCTATCTCTTCCGGTGTATTGGCTAGGACATTCCAGCCTAGATCGACAGTCTCAACCCACTCGGTTTCACTTCTCACTGTCGTGCACGGAACTCGCAGGAGAAAAGCCTCTTTCTGCAAGCCTCCGGAATCCGTAATGACACCAGCGCTCGATAACACCACTGCAATGAGATCTGGGTAGGCTAGAGGCGCATGACATATCAGTGACCCTTGAGACAATGCCACACCAAGCACTTCTGCACGAGCCATAACCCTTGGATGAGCCAGTAAAAGCACTGGCTTGTCGACAACTGCTAGGGCATGCATAATCCCCGCTAAACGGCCGTGTTCTTCAGTATTTTCTGCCCTGTGAATAGTAGCCACGTAATAGCTTTGCGGCATCAGATTGAGTTCACTCAGTAGAGCCAACGACTGGTCAGCCACACGGTCGCGAACCTCAAAGAGAACGTCCGTCATCACGTCGCCGACTACTACCGCTTTGCCTGCAAGCCCTTCTCGTGTCAAATGGCTGAGAGCAACTTGCGTGGGGGCGAGCAAAAGGTCTGATGCGTGGTCAGTCAAGACTCGGTTTATTTCCTCAGGCATCCGACGATTGAAGCTGCGTAGACCGGCCTCCAAGTGAGCAATCTTACGATGCAGCTTCGAGGCGCTAAGAGCGGCGGCGAGGGTGGAGTTGGTATCACCGTAAACCAGAACCCAGTCAGGACGTGTATCCTCCAAAATGGGATCCAAAGCAGCCATCATCGCTCCGGTTTGGACGCCATGCGAACCACTTCCAACCCCTAAGTGGAAATCCGGTGCAGGTATCCTAAGGTCTGTAAAGAAAACATCTGATAACAAAGGATCATAATGCTGACCGGTGTGCACGATTAAGTGGTCGACACCTACCTGAGACGCCGCTTGAGCAATCGGCGCTAACTTAACAAACTGCGGTCGCGCACCCACTACTGACAGGACCCTCATAGGTCGCCCGCATTGCCCTTCGCTGAACTCAGGGCTTTCTCAACGACTTTAAGCGTTCGCAAACCCTCCTCCATGGTGACAGCAGTAGTCGATTTCCCGAGAATCGTATCCCGGAATGCCTCATGCTCAACCCTCAGGGGTTCCCGTTTGGGGAATGCATATCGAATCACATCACCTTCGGATACACCTCTGAATGCTGCAACAGCATCCCACTCCGTCGGCACAGTTCCGTTCGCGTAGTAGGTGAGGTCACCTGTACCGGTGTCTGCCACAAAGGTGCCGCGCTCGCCTGTGACGACCGTGATACGCTCTTTCATCGGTGAGAGCCAGTTAACGATGTGGTTCACAATAACACCGTTTTCGAGTTCTCCAGTGATGAGCAGCATATCCTCGTGAGTTCGTCCGCTCTGAAATGCTGCTTGGGAATAAACCGATCGATACGGGGATTGCGCGACCCATGATGTCAGATCGACATCATGACTAGCGAGATCCTTACCTACCCCAACATCAGCGATTCGTCCGGGGAACGGCCCCTGCCTGCGGGTAGTGATCTGGTATATCTTACCTAGCTGACCCTCTGCGATCCGTCGACGCATCTCTTGCAGAGCAGCATTGAATCGCTCAATATGACCAACAGCTCCAACCAATCCGGCTGTTTTGAAGGCTTCAACCATACGGGTACCAGCCTCGACTGAATGAGCGATGGGCTTCTCCACCAAAGTGTGAACCCCGCCTGTAGCCAGTTTTAATGCAGCCGCCTCATGGTATTGAGTTGGAACAGCCACGATAGCCATGTCAATATTGGACTCAATTAAGGCCTCGACATCGGGTAGGACAGGACAGTCTCCTGCCACACCATGAGGATCTCCCGCAGGGTCTGCGATAGCAACTAACTCCACGCCGTCCATTTCGCGCAACACCCTGGCATGGTGGCGACCCATCATACCTACACCAAGTAGCCCCGCCCTCAGATCAGTCATCATGCACCTGCACTTGCCACGGCATTTACCGCTTCTACAATTCTCTCCAGGTCAGATTGGGAGAGTGAAGGATGCACTGGCAGGGAGACGACTTCTCTTGCTGCCTGTTCAGTCTTTGGAAGATCAAGCCCTGGTGCGAAATGCTGAAGA
>WQYJ01000156.1 GCA_009781325.1 Propionibacteriaceae bacterium
CAGCTTTGAGGGTGGTGACTGGACCCACCGCTGCTTTGAGGGTGGTGGCAAAACCCACCGCAGCTTCGACGGTGGTGAGCGAACCTGCCGCCGGAAACAGGTTTCAATCATAAATCAGGTAACAATTCCGGACGGTTCGTAGTGACCTGCCATACTGTCATACACTAGGATCATCTTGTGGCCAGGCCAATGATGTCACGCGTGCTGGCTACAGAAATGTCACTTCAACAAAGGACATGGAAATGAATCTTTATGCGCCTATCATCGGGCTGCTCGCGCTGGCTGCGGGATTCATGGCGATAGCGATCCTCTTGAGCAAGATCGTCGGGCCCGCTCGAAAGAACAGGGCTAAGTACGATGTGTACGAGTGCGGGATCGAAGGAACTCCGAAACCCAAGGATGGGGGCCGGATTCCGGTGAAATATTACATCACCGCCATGCTTTACATAGTTTTCGATATTGAAATAGTCTTCCTCTACCCTTGGGCGGTGACCTATCAAAAGATGGGAACCTTTGCCCTGGTAGAGATGGTGCTGTTTATCGTGACGGTATTCATCGCATATATGTACGTCTTCCGCCGCGGCGGATTGAACTGGGATTGAGGAAACATGGGCATAGAAGATAAAGCTCCCGGGTTCCTGCTGACCACAGTCGAGGGCGTCTTTGGATGGTTACGTCAAGCATCATTGTGGCCTGCCACCATGGGTCTGGCCTGCTGTGCGATCGAGATGATGGCCTTCGGGGCCCCTCGATTCGATGCTGGCCGCTGGGGCCAAGAGGTCTTCCGGGCCTCACCGCGCCAAGCTGACCTGCTGATCGTTTCGGGTCGTCTGTCACAGAAGATGGCTCCGATCGTACGACAGGTCTACGACCAGATGCCAGAACCCAAGTGGGTAGTCTCCATGGGGGCCTGCGCCTCCACAGGTGGGCTGTTCAACAACTACGCAGTTGTCCAAGGATGCGACCACATCGTACCTGTCGACATCTACGTTCCCGGATGTCCGCCTCGCCCGGACATGCTCATCGACGCCATCTTCAAACTGAGGAAGAAGGAAGTCATGTGGCATCCCGTGGGCAAGCACATCACAGAACAGATGGAAGAAAAAGACGAACTGGTGGCTGAGTCGCCATCCACCTTGGAGATGAAGGGACTGCTGAGATGACAGAAGAACTTCCCTCCACCGAGGTCGAGACCCAACCTGCTCCGGTCGTACAAGCCGTACGCAAAGGGATGTGGGGTGAAGGCCCCGGTGATGTGTCCGGTTTCGGCGGGATATCCCGTCCGATTATCCGCCACCAGAGAGCCTCGCGCCCGTACGGGTCCTGGTTCGATGACGTCGCCAACCGTCTCCAAGCCCTCGTTGCTGATCTCCCCGACGAGGTCAGCACCGACCTAGACCAGTTGACGTTCTTTATCCCCAAAGACCGTCTTCTTGAAGTCGTACGCGCCATGCGCGATGATTCCCAACTGCGTTTCGAAACCTGCACATCAGTGTCCGGAGTCCACTTCCCGGATGAAGAAGACGCAGAACTCCATGTCGTCTATGCACTGCTGTCGATGACCCACAATAGGCGGGTCCTGCTGGAAGTCACCACCTCCGATGAGGATCCGGTGATTGACTCAGTGACAAGCGTCTATCCCCACACTAACTGGCATGAGCGCGAGACCTGGGACATGTTCGGGATCATCTTCGACTCCCACCCAGCGCTCACCCGCATCCTGATGCCTGATGATTGGGACGGTCATCCCCAACGCAAGGATTACCCGCTTGGCGGAATCCCAGTGGAGTTCAAAGGCGCCCAGGTGCCACCGCCAGATGAGAGGAGGTCCTAAGCATGGACGCATCCATCGACATCGTGACCGATGACCTCAAAGACCCTGCGACCACCGAGTACCTCATCACCGGCGGTGACTTCGACGATGTGATCGCTGCCCAGCAAGCACGCAGTGATGAGACCATCGTCATCAACATGGGTCCGCAGCATCCATCGACCCACGGCGTACTTCGCCTGGAAGTCGAGTTGGACGGCGAATCCGTACTCTCGATTCGTCCCGGCATCGGCTTCCTGCACTCCGGGATCGAAAAGTCCATGGAGTACCGCACATGGAATCAGGGTGTCACCTATGCCACCCGCATGGACTATGTTGCACCCATCTTCAACGAAGCCGTCTACTCCCTCGCAGTCGAGAAGCTGCTCGGAATCGAAGCCCCGGAACGGGCCAATATTCTGCGAGTCCTCACCATGGAACTGGGCCGCATCGCCTCCCACCTTGTCGCCATCGGCACAGGCGGCATGGAGATCGGCGCACTCACAGTGATGACTATCGGTTTCCGCGAAAGAGAGATGATCCTCGACTTCTTCGAAGCCCTCTGCGGAACTCGGATGAATCACGCCTATATCCGCCCAGGCGGGGTCAGCATCGATCTCCCCGAAAACGGACTGGCTAGATTGCGTACCCTCATCGAATGGCTGCACAAGCATCTGCCTGAGTACGCGGGATTCTGCAACGAGAACCCGATCTTCAAAGCCCGCATGACCAATGTGGCGACCATGAACCTGCCGCAAGCCATGGCGATGGCAGCCTCAGGTCCGGTTCTTCGCGCCACCGGCTATCCCTGGGATCTGCGCAAGAAGCAGCCCTACTGCGGGTACGAGAACTACGACTTCGATGTCATCACCTGGGACACCTGCGATGCCTACGGACGTTTCCGCGTACGCCAGTCAGAACTGTGGGAGTCACTGAAGATCGTCGAGCAGTGCTACAAGAAGCTTGAAGAAACCGATGGCCAGCCGTATATGGTGCAAGACCCCAAGATCGGGATGCCAGGCAATCTCACCCTGGGCCCCGACGGTCAGGGCAACGCCCTGTCCCACGTCAAGGAGGTCATGGGCCAATCTATGGAGGGTCTGATTCATCACTTCAAACTGGTGAGCGAGGGATACTCCGTACCTACCGGTCAAACCTATGTGGCCATCGAATCCGCCAAGGGTGAGCTGGGATGCCACCTCGTCTCCGATGGTGGTACGCACCCCTATCGGGCGCACATGCGTGACCCCGGCTTCCACCACCTGCAATCCGTACCATTCCTGTGTGAAGGTGGAATGATGTCTGACATTGTTGTTGCTGTCGCCAGTCTTGATCCAGTGCTGGGAGGTGTGGATCGATGAGCGGACACGAACTGGAATCCCACTTTGCCAACACCGGGAAAATCGACATGACCGATCAGTCGTCGAACATCGACAAAGCTGCCATCGAAGCACTGACAGCGCTCGCCGAGAGGTATCCCATCAAGCGTTCTGCCCTGATGCCGATGCTTCACTACGTCCAAGCTATCGACGGGCGCGTCTCACCGAAGGGTGTCGAGGTCATTGCCTCGATCCTGGGCATTACCACTGCTCAGGTCTCAGGTGTCGCCACCTTCTACACGATGTACAAGCGCCGCCCTGCCGGTAAGCACCACATCGGGGTCTGCGTTACCTCTCTGTGTGCGGTGATGGGCGGCGATATCCTTCTGAAGACAGTGGAAAACAAGCTCGGAATCTCTCCCGATGAGACGACCGAAGACGGCATGTTCTCCCTCGAAGCAGTCGAATGTAACGCCGCCTGTGACTTTGCTCCGGTGATGATGGTCAACTGGGAGTTCATGGACAACATGACTCCCGAAAAGGCCGAGAAACTCCTCGACGATCTGGCATCAGGACTGCAAGTACGCTCCACGCGCGGCCCTGTGGTTACCTCGTGGGCTGATACAGAAATGGTTCTGGCCGGTATCAACGACGGCAAAGCAGATGAGGGACCCTCAGCAGGGGATCCCTCGCTTGCAGGAGTACAACTCGCAGCCTCCAAGCGCTGGACTGCTGACTCAAGCCAGGGAGGTGAGAAATGACCGCGACACTGACACCGGTACTGACGAAGAACTGGGGGACTGACAAGTCCTGGACCCTAGCTGCTTATCAGGCCCAGGGAGGATACCAAGCCCTGCGAAAAGCACTATCCATGACACCAACTGATGTGATGAATGAAGTCAAAGACGCAGGGCTGAGAGGCCGCGGCGGTGCAGGATTCCCCACCGGCATGAAGTGGAGCTTCGTACCTCAAGACAATCCGAAACCCAAGTACCTCGTCGTCAACGGTGATGAGTCCGAGCCAGGAACCTGCAAGGACATCCCGCTGATGATGGCAAGCCCGCACACCCTGCTCGAAGGTGTGATCATCTCCGCGTACGCGATCAACGCCCACACAGCGTTCATCTATATCCGCGGCGAGGTCGTCCACCCCATCAGGCGAGTCCAGCAAGCTGTGTCCGACGCCTACGCGTCAGGGCTCCTCGGGAAGAACATCATGGGGTCGGGCTATGACCTCGATGTCATTGTTCACGCGGGAGCCGGTGCCTATATCTGCGGCGAGGAAACCGCGCTGCTGAACTCACTGGAAGGTCTGCGCGGTCAGCCAAGACTCCGCCCGCCCTTCCCAGCAGTCGCCGGTCTCTACACCTCCCCGACAGTGATTAACAACGTTGAGTCCATCGCCACCGTGCCGTCGATCATCACTAACGGCAAGGACTGGTTCTCGGCAATGGGTACGGAGAAGTCCAAGGGCTTCACCATCTACTCACTGTCCGGTCATGTGGCCAAGCCAGGCCAGTACGAAGCACCCTTCGGCATCACGATGCGCGAGTTGCTCGACATGGCTGGTGGAATACGAGCCGGGCACACCCTGAAGTTCTTCACCCCGGGTGGATCCTCGACACCGATCCTGACCCCCGAACACCTCGACACGGTCATGGACTTCGAAGGGCTCGCGGCAGCAGGGACCATGCTTGGCACCAAAGCCATGCAGGTCTTCGACGAGACGACATCGGTCGTCCGCACCACACTGCGCTGGACAGAGTTCTACAAGCACGAGTCCTGCGGAAAGTGCACTCCCTGCCGAGAAGGCTTGTGGTGGATGATCCAGATTCTGTCCCGACTCGAAGCCGGCGAAGGCAAAGAAGGCGACGTGGACACTCTCCTACAAGTCGCCGACACGATCTCCGGGAAGAGCTTCTGTCCACTGGTTGAAGGCGGGGTCGCCTGCGTGACCAGCGCAGTCAGACACTTCCGCGAAGAGTTCGAGGTTGGCTACACCACCCCCGCCTGGGAGTACCTCCCGTACGCCAAGAGCGCACTATTTCCATCGAAGGAGGTGACCTCATGAGCGAAGCAGTA
>WQYJ01000157.1 GCA_009781325.1 Propionibacteriaceae bacterium
ACCAGAGCCTCAGTCTCCGGATTCGGGGATTGTACGAGGTCTGGCAGCAGCTTCAGCGGGATCCCATTGGGTTGAGTGTCATTGGCCAAGACATCCACCGTGGCGATGTCGCCCACTCGTACCATCACCGTGTCGTCCACCGCTGTCGGAGACATGATTCGTTCCGGAGCAGGAATAGGTACGACCGTCACAGTGGAGGTGGCATATCCTTTTCCATTCGACACTGTGTAGGTGAAAGTCAGCGGGGCAGAGAAGTCTCGATTGGGGGTGATCATCAACCTCGCATGATTGATGATTGTCACAGTGAACGGCAGATCAGGTACGGCTTGCACTGAGGTCACAACGAGGGGATAGCCCATCGGGTTCACATCATTGTCCAGCACATTGACATAGGCTTCTTGCCCTGTGGACAGCAGCACGGTGTCGGGTACGGCCACCGGAGGTGCATCCTCATCGGGGGGCGGCAAGACGACGATACGAATCCAGCTTGGCTGGTTCGCCGAGGGGCCGGTCGACACTGTGTAGTCCAGGTAGTAGGACCCCACTGCGTCACAGGTAGCAACAATGACACCCTGCGCCATGTCTTTATCCAGGAAACACCTCTCATGATCACTGACTGAGGTGAGCCGCAGACGACTTCCGTCAGGACTGAGATCATTCTCCAATGGGCGAATGGTGATCGGCATATCCACGATCCCCGAGACAAGATCCGGTGTTGGGTCCGGGGCACGGTTCCCCGGAGGATACACATTGACCACGATCTCACCAAAGGCAGAGTCGCGTCCGTCTGAGACCTCAAGCAGGATTGTTTTCTTTCCGGTGGTGACTCCGCCGTCTTGGAAGGTCAGAGATCCGTCTTGGGTGATCTGTACGGAGTCTTCCTTGGAGCAGGTGGCTCCCACCAGATAGATGGTGTCACCATCCGGATCACGCCAATTGGTGAGTACGTTGTAGGTCAGCTTACGGCCACTGGATACAGTCAAGGTCGTCGGGCGTACTTGCACAGGCGGTGCATTCACGTCCTGTTGATGAATTTCGACCGTAACATTCGCCTGGGAGGTGCCTCCGCGGCCATCGGAGACCTCATAGGTGAACTCCAGGACTCCGGCTGCATCGTCGGGGACATCCATCTGGAAAACCGATTCGGCGTAAACCAAATTGAGTGTGGTTCCCCGTGGCGCCTCACCGATCAGCGAGACTGTGAGGAGGTCGCCGTCTTCGTCAGTATCGTTCTCCACCACAGGAAGCAGGACCGACATCCCTGGGCGTGCCCCAAAGAAATCATCTTCTGCCTTGGGGGGATGGTTATCAATCGTACGGTCTGGCGGCTTATTCTCATCGACCTCTGTCTGTGACTCTTCATCGGAGTCGCCTTGGTCGGTATTGATCGCTGTCTCCCAGTCATCGACCTTCACGATGCGGTCAGCGACCAGCCATACTGACCCTGATGGGACTTCATTCAGTACGATATTCCCGCGGTTGACACGGAAACGGAGTTCATCGCTGAGTTTCGCATCAGGAACAAAGGTTGACGCATTGTTGTCCTGGCCGACGCAATCCCGGATGAACTCTCCCGTACCGGACCAGACAGCGTAATTACAGCCGCCCAACTGAACAGGAGGAGTTGGTTTGCCGGTCGGCGCGCTGACCTCGACAGTGACCGGGTGTCCGCCATTCAGTGGTTGTGAGACCAGTGCAGATCCGGTTTGATACAGGACGGCACTTGCTGCCCCGGATGCCAACTGCAGTGCGACTGCCGAGACCGAGTTGGCGGCCTGCGACACCATGACATCAACGACCCTAGAGGAGCCAAGATAGAGCTTTGACGTTGCCTGATTGAGCAGAACCGGAGTACGCCCAACCACGGTCATTGAGTAGTTTGAGTCATTAGTCAACCCAGACATCGACGTAGTTTTGATGTATGGAGTTTCCGAAGTGTCTGTGAAAATCTGCTTGAGAACACCGGCCTGCGGGTCGACGACGTACGCGGCGCCGTCGTGACCCATAGCTATCACCGTATTGTCTGACAAGTCTTCGATCAGCGGCGGGAAGATCTCCGAAGCTGGGTCAAAACCCTCAACGGAGGAGAAGGGAAGCAGCCAGAAGGCACTATGGGCCTTCATGAAGATCCCAACCATGTCTGCGCCGAGTGCCACTTGGGTTCCGGCTCCTAAGGTGATTGTCCGCCCGATGGTAAGTTTGGCTGGGTTGACCGAGGAAAGAATCCCCATTTCGGCATCAACCAATAGGACAGAGGCATTGTGCTGAAGAACATCAAAGCGGGTCATCTCAGTGACATAGGACACGCCATCCAGTTGCTGGGCTGAGTAGTTGAATCGTCCCAGATGGGCTAAGCCCTGATTCGTAACCCAGATTCCGGAGTCATTGAGGTCAACTTCTGTGATGGGAAAGCCTTCGCTGGCAATTGCGAGCACGGACAAGCTGGTGAATAAAGCGACGACTACGCCAACAGAAATGAATTTCTTCCTGACCACTTCCGCTACGCCCACCCTCATATCTCCTCCATTGCAGTGCATGTGCCCGCATGCATACTCTCGTCAATGTACACCAGCCACGAGGTGTCTTCGGGCCACCCCCCCTGGGGTGAACACCCTAAAACTGCTTGTACTCTCCTGAATTTTTCCGGGTAATTGTGATAGTAGCACGGTGATTCTCCCCCCAACCATGGGTGTTTTTCCCCATCCAGGAACCATTGAGCATCTCCAGGGGGGCTGGTCGGCGATTTCGTCACTGTCATACAAAGCAATTCATGAATCCATCACGGCATCTTCACCCGGCCAGACGAAGTGACGACATTCTTATTGCCGGAGTCCTCACACAGTACTTCGACTGTCGTACCATGATTAACTCCTGGACCTGGAATGTAGACGGAATTGGGGCCCTGTTCCCACCACCACCAGTCTTGGTTGATTCCTTCTGTGGTGAAGTCAACCCAACAGCGGACCTGCCCGCGGAAGTCTCGGGTCCGGATCTGCATGAGCCAGCACCAGTAATCAGGGTCATCATTGCACTTTTGATTGGACAAGGTGACAGTGACCGAAGGGTCATAGCACAGCACAGTGGCAACAGTGACCGTTCGTACAGCACTCATCTGCCCTTCGGAATCTATCGCGCGCATCTCTACGTTGTAGGACCGGTCACAGCCATTACCGAGAGTCGACGAGCCGCTGAGTTCGACCGTGGTCCAACCTTTCCCATCCACATTGACCTGAACACTGGAAATTGCGCGGCCATTGGGACTGGGGGCAGCCCAGGAATAGACAGCCGAATTTGATTTAGCTGGAACCGTGATCTCCGGCGCGGCTGGGAGGCCAAAGGGTCGGCATGTACCTATCGATGTTTCAGGTCCGTCCTGTGCATCGCTTTGTACTGTTGTGGTTGCCCAGACGGAGATGGTGTACGTGGAGTTGTTCGGTAGTCCTGTCACCAGGCCCGATGTCGTGGAACCAAAACCACCTGTGGCTCCATTGGAGGCCCGCCAGTGATAGGTCACCTCCGAAGCAGATGCACCATTGAGGGCAGCCGCACTAAAGGAAATCTGGCAGGAGGCGTCTCTGTCGGCGCTGGTTAGCCCTGAGACCGGGCCCGGAGGGTTGACAGCCCGGAACCCGGAAGAAGCTGGTGAGAACCCACCTTGGCCGGCTTTATTGGTCCCTGCCACTGTGAAGGTGTACGCCGTCGTACTGGTCGGTAGCGTGGTGATCGAACAGGTTGTGCTTCCGGTCGCTGCAATGTCAGGGTACACCGTTCCGTTCGAGGATTTCAGGGTATAGGAGGAGATCGCATCACCGTTCTGATTCGGGGTATTCCAGCACACTCGTACCTGACGCTCAGACCCGACGGCATTCAACCTCGTCCATGTTGGTGCTGCCGGGGCATCGGGGACACCTGCTGGGATTTCACCGCGAGATAATGGCGACCAGTGACTATCGTCCTCGCATACTCCCTGGGCAGCATTCCTGGCACACACCCGTACCCGATACTCTGTTCCGTTCGCCAAACCATCCCAGACAAGGCTGGTCCCGGTGGTGTTGATGACTGCCTTTCCCGAGCTGGGAGCCGGCTCGATCCACAGGTCATAGGAAGTCACTTGTGATCCGGCACTTCCTTTTGAAACCCAACTCAGCTTCACAGACTTGTCACCAAACTCAATAGTGGGAGCATCCAGGCGGAAGGGGACAATATCCGGACGGGCTTCGTCTGACCACGCAGAGGGCTTCGAAGTTCCTACCTCATTTGTTGCCGTTACCTGGAACTGGTAGACCGTATCGTTCTTCAGTCCATCGAGGCTGCATGTGGTTGCCGGACACTGTTTGACGTATCCATTATTGCTGGTGACCGTGTAGCCGGTGATGGGGCTTCCATTGTTATTCGGGGGAAGCCAGCTCAAGACGACGGACTTATCCCCCACTTGGTCAATATGCAGCCCGGTCGGTGGATCCGGTTCTCCGCGTACCGTGAGGAATATCCGGCCTTGGACCTGACGATCCCGATCCTCGGTGGCATCTTGGATGGTATATCTAACCACCATTTCACCCACAAAACTACTCGCGGGTGTGACTCCTACTCCGGAGTTGGCACATCCCAGAGAAACACTGCCTCGGCCAGATTCCACGAGAGCATCAACAACTACGAGAGGCTTACCTGGGAAGGGATTGGTGTCATTAGCCAGAACATTGACGCAGACTTGTTGGGCTCGGTTAGCATCCGCGACATAATCGCTGACAGCAACAGCCAGGGGTTTCTTAGACCCCACAATTGTCACAGTGATTCGGCCTTCATCGCTGTAGTTGCTGATAGCCACCTTGACCGTCACCTTAGCTGTCGTGGACTTGGTCACATCGATATTTGAACTAGCTGTCAGGGTCGACCCGCGCAGCGAGATATCGACTCCTACCGCGCGTGTTTCCTCAACTATGGAGTAGGTCAGCCCTGCCGATGGCTCAACTCCAGTCACCAAGCCAGCCAGATTGAGGGTGGCTGATTGACCAGCTTCAACCTCGATAGCCGCATCTTGGATGTGAACAGAGTACTTCTTCTCTTCCACATCTCGGGGAACCACTGTCACAGGAATTGATATGACATTCTTCAATCCTGTGGAGTCTTCGAGGGTTTCTCCGTCTGTTACTTCGAGGATGACTGCTGCTGGGCCGGTATAGTCCAGCGGAGCCTGGAAACTCA
>WQYJ01000158.1 GCA_009781325.1 Propionibacteriaceae bacterium
CCTCATCCTCGCGTACATCAACATAGGGATAGGTGTCGGAGCGCGAGATGGTGTCCACCAGGAGAGCATCACAGCGTACCGACGAGGCAGAGTGATGGGCCTTGTCAGTGATGTGAACAAGTCCGCGATAGGAGGCTCGCCCTCCCCCGCGGGCCACGGATTTTGAGACGATCGTCGAGGAGGTGTGGGGCGCAGCGTGAACCATCTTGGAGCCAGTGTCTTGATGCTGACCAGCACCGGCGAAAGCAATGGAAAGAGTCTCACCCTTGGCGTGCTCACCAAGCAGCCAAACCGCCGGGTATTTCATAGTGATCTTTGAGCCAATATTGCCGTCCACCCACTCCATGGTCGCGCCTTCAGCGCAGGTCGCCCTCTTGGTGACGAGGTTGTAGACATTGTTCGACCAGTTCTGAATCGTGGTGTAGCGGCAGCGCGCTCCCTTTTTGATGATGATCTCGACGACGGCGGCGTGCAGGGAGTCCGACTTGTAGATCGGGGCCGTACAGCCCTCAACATAGTGAACGAAGGCATCCTCATCGACGATAATCAGGGTTCGCTCGAATTGGCCCATGTTTTCGGTATTGATCCGGAAGTACGCCTGGAGCGGGATCGTCACATGGACCCCTTTAGGCACATAGATAAAGGAGCCGCCTGACCACACAGCGGAATTCAGAGCCGAGAACTTGTTGTCACCGGCGGCGACGACCGTACCGAAGTATTCTTTGAACAGTTCCGGGTATTCTTTGAGCGCCGAATCGGTGTCGAGGAAGACCACACCTTGGCGGGCTAGTTCCTCATTGATCTTGTGATAGACCACCTCAGATTCGTATTGAGCAGCCACCCCTGCGACGAGGCGTTTCCTTTCGGCTTCAGGGATACCCAAGCGATCATAGGTACGCCGAATCTCCTCGGGCAGATCCTCCCAGGATTGAACCGGGGAGTCTGTGGGGCTCACATAGTATTTGATCTCATCGAAGTTGATCGAAGAAAGATCGGCTCCCCAAGTCGGCATGGGTTTCAGATCGAAGATACCGAGAGCTTTCAGACGGAAATCCAGCATCCAGGCTGGTTCTTCCTTGCGCGCCGAGATCTCCCGTACGATGTCTTCACTTAAACCCCGGGCTGCCTGTTGGCCGGCCTCATCGGAGTCACGCCAACCGAAACGGTAGGTACTCAGGGCAGCCAGATGCTCATCCTGAGTCGAGCCCAGACCTGGGGCGGGAACGTGGGGATCGCTCACCGATTCTCCTTTCGTGGAGGAATATGGGTCGTACACACTCCGTCACCGTGCGCGATGGTCGCCAGGCGCTGAACATGGGAATGCAGCAGGCGGGAGAAAACACTGGTCTCCACCGAGCACAACTGCGGGAACCGAGCAGCGATGGCCGGATAGGGGCAATTATGCTGACAAAGCTGCTCCCCGGTGCCGACCGGTGCCAACCCAGCCATGAAACCATCCTCAGTCAGCGCAACCGAGAGCGCCTCGGATTGGGTCAGTGCCGGATCCAGGGTCATTAGCTCTGTGAAACGTGCTTCGATGGCGGCAAACCTGGCTTCGAAAAACCCCGTGACTGCTTCTTCGCCGCCGAGGCGATGCAGGGTTTCCACCGCGGAGATAGCGAAGGTGTCATAAGCCTGGGAGAAGGTCTGACGCCCCTTGTCCGCGGCAGCATATTGGTTCGCCGGACGACCGGCTCCCTTACGCAGAGCCACAGGCTGGGGCCGGGTGATCAGCATCCCGGTTGATTCCAGGTAGCTGAGGTGGCGGCGAATCGCAGCAGAGGTCAGGTTGAACTCATCAGCGAGACGGGTTGATGTGGTCCATCCATTCTCAACGATGTACTTCATGACCCTGTGCCGAGTCGTGGCATCCTGCGCAGCCGGAGAGGCCGGAGGATCGGTCATGATTTTCACAAGCCTATTCTTGCGTAATTCTGATGAGAATGCATCTTTGGCTAAGAATCAGAGAAGGTCATGATAAGAATTCTCACAGGAACCCGAAGTAAAGGAATGTTTGCCGTATAATTTTTCTCACTATAGGGCTATGGGGATGGCAATTGAAGAATGGTAGTAGCTGTGCCATTCATGGTGAGGAAAGGTGGGGTTTTCAGTGCAGCGGTTGCTCCGGTTCGAGGACCGTCACTGTCTTGCATCGCAGACAGCGGCGCTCCTGCTGGATGCTATGTCCGCCTACCAGAAGATCAACGGCTCGGTATCCCTGTGTTTGACCGGCGGTTCGCTGGCGAATGAGGTCTATGACAATATGGCCTTACAAGCCGCATCATCGGAGTTGAACGCCCAACAAGTTCACCTATGGTGGAACTGGGATTCCTATGTGGCACTAGATAATCCAGACCGAAACTCCCTCCAAGCTCTCAGCCGTCTCGGCGGTGCACTGTCCCTAGATCCTTCCAAGATTCACCCCATTCCTTCCTCGACAGGCTCTTCTGATTCTGAAGCCGGGGCTGCGCAATATGACCAAGAACTTCAAGAGCACGCACCCATCGATATCTGTCTTCTCGAATTACACCCCACTGGCCGGGTTGCTGGTCTCTTCCCTGATCACCATTCCGGACCGTCGGGTGCTTTCGTATCCGGGGTCACCTCTGCGGCGAACTCCGATTCCGAACTGGTGACGATTACGCGCAAGGGCTTGTCCATGTGCCATGAGATTTGGATTCTTGCCCAAGGCGAGGACGTCGCTGATCTGATGAGTGAGGCTTTCGATCCGGAGCTGACATCTCCGGCTAGTTATGTGTCAAACTCGACAACCCTGCTCTGGCTTGCGGATTCAGCAGCTACCTCGCTGCTGCCCTTCCATCACTGCTTGCTGTAATGGATCAGTAAATCGCTTCTCCGGCGAGGCGGCGTGCCCGAAGATCTGCAACAGCTTCACTCAGAATTTCCTTGGCCTCGGTGTCAGTACGACGCTCCTTTACGTACGCCAAGTGAGTCTTGTACGGGAGGATGTGCGGAGGGGGCGGTGGGTTCTCTGAATCGGTGTTAGCAGGCAGCCCGCAGCGAGGACAATCCCATTCCATCGGGTACTCAGCACCAACAGCGAAGGCCTGACGAGTTTCATGCCCATTGGCACAGAAATATGACACATGGACCCGGGGTGCTGAGTCGCCGCGCTCAGCCTCACCCATAGGCCCGGCTCCAACACGACTTCCGCGAATAGCACTACCAACAGCCACGATTGCCCGCTTTCTTTATTTCAGAATCGATGATGTTTTTGAGTGGTTAGATTGTGACTCGCCACAACAGCAACAGTGCTACGATGCACGACACCCAAACCAGTGCCACCACAACGGTGATCCTGTCCAGGTTACGTTCCGCAATCGACGCGCCGCCAAAGGCAGTCGACATTCCACCGCCAAAGAGATCCGACATCCCGCCGCCCCGGCTCTTATGAACCAAGATAGCCAAGGTCAGCAAAACCGACGTAATGACCAAGATAATGGACAGAATAAGAATCGGTGTCGACATCGATGTTGTCTCAAGCGGAGTCAGAAAAGTCACGCGTACATCTTAGCCCATCAAACCTAATGTTGAAAACGTGCCATGGGGCCGGTTCTAATCCCCGGTCATCCTGCCGCCAGGCAGGACCCCCGGCAGCCGACGTCGGGTCTGCAGTACAGATCCTTACCCAAGTCCCTACATTGACTGCCGGGGGTCCTGCCTGCGGCAGGATGACCGAGGCTTAAAAGGACCGTCCCCTTTGTCACCCCCTTTGCGGTCATCCTGCCGCCAGGCAGGACCCCCGGCAGCCGACGTAGGGTCTGTAATACAGATCCTTACCCAAGTCCCTACATTGGCTGCCGGGGGTCCTGCCTGCGGCAGGATGACCGGTGGTTAACAAAGTCCTAACGAGCGTAGAACGTCACAATCCGAGCAAACTCACCGGGATCCAACGAAGCACCGCCAACCAGAGCACCATCAACATCTTCTTGAGCCATGATGTCAACGATGTTGGATGCCTTCACAGAACCGCCGTACTGAATACGAACCTTGTCCGCTGCCTCGTCACCGCACAACTGCGCCACACGAACGCGAATAGCTCCGCACACTTCCTGTGCATCCTCAGGAGTTGCAACCTCACCGGTCCCAATAGCCCACACAGGCTCATAGGCGATCACAAGGGCACCCACCTGTTCGGCAGTCAGCCCAGCCAGAACACCGTCGACCTGATTCAACACATAATCAACATGCGTACCCGCCTGGCGAATCTCCAGCTTCTCACCCACACAGATGATCGGAGTCATCGAGTTAGCGATCACCTGCTTAGCCTTAGCGTTGATCAGCTCATCAGTCTCACCGTGATACTCACGGCGCTCCGAGTGCCCCACAACCACATAGGTGCAGTTCAGCTTCGCCAACATCGACGCCGACACCTCACCGGTATAAGCACCCGCATCATAAACCGAGACATCCTGAGCCCCGAAAACCAGTGGAAGCTTGTCGCCCTCCACCAGATTCTGAACAGTACGGATATCGGTGAACGGTACGATCACAGCCGCAACCGCCTTCGCGCGGTCATAGTTAGCATCCTGAAGAGTCCACGCCAGCTTCTGGACAACGCCAGCAGCCTCGACGTGATTAAGATTCATCTTCCAGTTGCCAGCCATCAATGGTGTGCGTGTCATTATTCCTCCTCAAGAACTTCCAGACCGGGAAGGGACTTGCCTTCCAGGTATTCCAGTGATGCTCCGCCGCCGGTGGAGATATGCCCGAAGGCTGAGTCTTCGTACCCGAAAGTACGCACCGCAGCAGCCGAGTCTCCCCCGCCAACCACCGAGAAGGAGTCCGAGGCAGCCAGCGCTTCGGCGACAGCCTTCGTACCTTCAGCCAGTTCGGGGATTTCGGAAACACCCATGGGGCCGTTCCAGAACACCGTGCGAGCCCCAGCAATTTCCGCAGCGAAGAGATCACCGGACTTCGGTCCGATATCGACACCTTCACGGTCAGCGGGGATGGAGCGGATGTCCTCAATCTGAACATCGGAGTTCAACGTCCATGAACCGAAGTCGATCCCACCCGCAGCAACAGTACGAGCATCCACAGGGAGCATCAGCGCCTTGCCCGTAGCTTCAGCTTGTTTGAGGTAGTCAGCGCAGGTGTCAACCTTGGTGGCATCCATCAAGGACTTGCCAACCTCGAAGCCCTGGGACTTCACGAAGGTGTAGGCCATGCCGC
>WQYJ01000159.1 GCA_009781325.1 Propionibacteriaceae bacterium
AGTACGCACGATCCACGCATGAGGCCGACTCCGATCCGGCACCAACTCGCCCATAGACCCACCCTACGCTAGACAACGCGACAAGGGACAAATAACTAAACCCATTCGTCGACCCCCGGTCATCCTGCCGTCAGGCAGGACCCCCGGCAGCCGACGTAGGGTCTGGGCCCCCCGGTCATCCTGCCGTCAGGCAGGACCCCCGGCAGCCGACGTTGGGTCTGGGGTAGAGATTCTCTCTTAAGTCCTTACTTTGGCTGCCGGGGGTCCTGCCTGACGGCAGGATGACCGGGGGGTGGATGTAGGGTCTGGGGTAGAGATTCTCTCTTAAGTCCTTACTTTGGCTGCCGGGGGTCCTGCCTGACGGCAGGATGACCGGGGGGTGGATGTAGGGTCTGGAGTATTGCTCTTCTTCCTCACGTCCACTTAGCACAAAATCACAACATAGCTTTGTCTATGGCGGACTCCGGTATTCTTAACCTGTGACTGTCGATCCGAATGAGCCCACTGACCTGAGCGAGCAAATGCGTGTGCGCTTGGACAAACGGGCCCGCATGCTCGCGGAGCAGACCAACCCTTACCCCGTGAGCGTGCCTCGTACTATCTCCATTGCAGAAGTACGGGCCACCTGGGACTACCTCCTCCCAGGCGAAGAAACCGAAGACACCGTAGGTGTCGCAGGACGAGTTATCTTCCTGCGCAACACAGGAAAACTGTGTTTCGCCACCCTGCAGGGCGGCTTCTCAGCAGCGACCACAGGCGAACGCCTCCAAGTCATGATCTCCCTAGCCGAAGTCGGTGAGGAACGCCTCGAAGCCTGGAAGTCGGACGTCGATCTCGGTGACTTCATCCAAGTCACAGGCCGAGTGATCGCATCCAAGCGCGGCGAACTGTCAATCATGGCGGCATCGTGGACTATGGCTTCCAAGGCCCTGCGCCCTCTCCCGGTCCTCCACAAGGATCTCTCAGAAGAAACTCGGGTACGCCAGCGCTATGCCGACCTCGTCGTACGACCAGAATCACGCGACATGGTACGCGCCCGCTCGGCGGTCATGAAGTCGATCCGCAACACCCTAGACACTCAGGGCTACCTCGAAATCGAGACTCCCGTACTTCAACTCATCCATGGCGGCGCGGCGGCGCGGCCCTTCCACACCCATCTCAATGCCTTTAATATCGACATGACCTTGCGCATCGCCTTGGAGTTGTTTCTCAAGCGTGCCATGGTCGGCGGTGCTGATCGAGTCTATGAAATCGGTCGCATTTTCCGTAATGAAGGCATAGATTCCTCCCACTCAGCGGAGTTTTCGATGCTGGAGTTTTACGCCTCCTGGGGTGACCAGTGGACTGTGGCGGAAACCACACAGCGAATCATCCAGAATGCCGCCGATGCGGCGCTGGGTACGCGCACGATCAGCTTCTACGAGCACGAAATCAACCTCGATGGCGAGTGGGCATGGTTCAGATTCTTCGATCTTCTCTCAGAAGCCATCGGTGAAGAGATCAGTGCCGACACAAGCCTGGAACAACTACGCAGATACGCCGACGTACGCGGGATTGTTTATGATCCCAAGCTCGATCAGGGCAAGATGGCGATGGAGTTGTACGGCGAACTGGTTGAACATACTTTGATCCAACCCACCTTTGTCTGCGACTATCCCGCCGTCGCCCAACCGCTGGCCCGTCCCCATCGTGAGGATCCGCGCATGGTTGAAGCCTGGGATTTGATCATTGGCGGAGTGGAAAGAGGTACGGGCTTCTCCGAACTGATCGACCCTGTCATCCAGCGCGAGCGCCTAGTTGAACAATCCTTGCGTGCGGCTGGAGGCGATCTCACAGCGATGCAGCTCGATGAAGATTTCCTGCGTGCCTTGGAGTTTGGCGTACCTCCGATGGGAGGTGTCGGCATCGGAATCGACCGTCTCATGATGCTCTTCACCGGCGCAGGAATCCGCGAAACCATCCTCTTCCCTTTGCTGAGGCCGCAGGGATGATGCTCATGAGAGAGTCAATGACCGCTGCTGCCAAAAAGACTAGGTTCGTACTGCTCCTCGTGGCACTGGCTGGCGCATTGATAGTCCCTCTGGCAGGGTGTACTGACGCGGATGACACCCCAACCCCTGGTCAAACGGGGAATACCGCGTCCAAAAAGCCGAACATTGAGTTCGCTGCCACCGCCTTCTATAACTGCATGTTCGACGCTGGACTACCTGTGGAACTCACACCGAACAGCGAAGGGATCCTGGCGATTGTGAAGTTCACCGGGGACCATACGATCCTGATCCGCGGTGCTGAGGGAGGGTACTTCATTCCGTCGTCGAAGTTTAGTTACGAGATGACTGAAGAGATGCGCCAGACCATGGACGACTTCTTCGCCAGTTCTGAACCAGGGCTGATGATCGATGGCGAAGACTACACAGGTGTGTACGGGCGGTGCTTGAGGGATTCGGGTTACGACGAAACAGATGCCTTCGGATCTGTGCAAATGGATCCCGTACGAGTGACGCGCCAAGTGGAAGCCAACGATGCCTGGGCAGCCTGTGCGCGCAGGAATGATTGGCCCGAAATCTACGATTCGAGCGAATCAGATTCTCAGGAGTTCGGTGACTGGCCGGTCATCCTGATTCCGCTGAGTATCACTCCAAGCCAGTTGAGGCAGTTGCTGAGCGCGTGCCCGAACTTCGATCCAGCAAAGCAGGGTGAAATTGATCAGTGGTGGCGCGACCACCCGACAGCCACGTCCTTCCCGGAAACCTATATCCCCGATCCAAACATCGATTTCCGGCTGCCTGTGGTGGGTGAAAAACACGCGGGACCAACGCCGGTGGAATTTGAGGATCTCGATCTGGGTGTGATAGCACAACTCTTTGAGATTCTGTATGAGACACAGACTCAGTACTGGGATCAGCAGCGTCTTCAGCAGGGATTCGGCATCTGATCCCAGGGTGAGAAGCACTGGGGCGGGCACCCTTTTTTACGAGGGAAAATCCCCGTTCATGGTGGAACTGCTCAGAATGTGAGAAGATTAGTTCCTCTATGTGGTATTTTCCGGCTGTCTGGCGGGAATAGACAATAATAGATAGATGAGCAGAGGAGGTTCGAAAGTGACCAAGAATTACAACATAGCCCTCATTGGGCTCGGAAACGTTAACCGCACGCTTGCAGAGATTATCCATACTGAAGGAACTGCACTAGCCCAGGACCTGGGATTCACCCTGCGCGTCACTGCCATCACCGATCTGCGCTTCGGAACACTCGTCGATGCGGCCGGAGTTGACCTTGGCGCCGTACTTGCTATGGAGCCCGGGCAGAAGTTCTCCAGTCTTGGTGGGTCAGATGACTGCGACAACGAGACAGTGATCCGTACGGCCCCCGCCGACATCGTCGCCGAGGCCACCTTCACCAACCCGGAGGACGGCGAACCTGCCCTCTCCCATGTGCGTTGGGCCTTGGAATCAGGGAAATCAGTGTGTACGACCAATAAGGGCCCGGCCGCTTTCGCCGCCAAGGAACTCAAGGCTCTGGCCGCCAAGAACGGTGTCTTCTTCGAGTTCGAAGGTGCCGTGATGAGCGGGACCCCCGTACTGCGTCTGGCCTCAGGCCCGCTCAAGGGAGTCGGAATGACCGGGTTCTCCGGAATTCTCAATGGGACTTCCAACTACATCTTCGGGCGCATGGAATCAGGGCTCTCCCTGGAAGCAGCGATCGCCGAAGCCCAGGATCTCGGATA
This sequence comes from Propionibacteriaceae bacterium, assembly GCA_009781325.1. Classification (GTDB taxonomy): domain Bacteria; phylum Actinomycetota; class Actinomycetes; order Propionibacteriales; family Propionibacteriaceae; genus WQYJ01. The sequence continues at coordinate 3,728 of WQYJ01000159.1, forward strand.
CGCCGAGGCAGACCCCACCGCTGACATTGGCGGCTCGGACGTACGCCTGAAGGTGACCGTACTGGCCAATGAGTTGCTCGGAGCTGACCTGGATTCCAAGGATGTCCCCATGGAAGGGATCACAGGAATCACCCCTGCAATGATCGCCGACGCCCTGAGCCGGGGCGCTCACTGGAAGCTCATCGGAGCAGCGACCAAGAACGCAGACGGGACAATCACTGCGTCTGTCGCACCTGCAATGCTGGACTCCACCCATCCTTTGGCTGGGATTTCCGGGGCAACAAATGCTGTGATGTTCGACACGGACTACTTGGGCCGAGTCACCATCTCCGGTCCTGGAGCAGGGCGCAAAGAAACCGCGTACGCGCTGCTGAGTGATATCATCGCCATCGACGCGCAGGTAAACTAACCGAAACTGACCGAATTAACCGAATAAACCGAAATTACAAACGAGGAGTTTCCATGGGAAACATGTCTAGACCGAATATTGCAGTCGTCGGAGCCGCCGGTGTGGTGGGTACGACATTCCGTACCGTACTGGAGGAATTGAAGTTCCCCTACAACAACGCATACATGTTGGAGCGGGCCGAACTCGCCGGCCAGACTCTGCCCTTTGACGGGCGTGAGGTCGTCATGGAGGAGCTCACTGAGCACAGCTTCGACAATGGCCGCATCGACATCGCCCTGTTCTCTGCTGGCGGTGAAATTTCGGAGAAGTTCGCTCCCATCGCCGCTGCCAACGGCGCGGTCGTGGTTGACAACTCCTCGCAGTGGCGCATGGATCCGCTGGTGCCGCTGGTTGTTCCCGAGGTGAATCCGCAGGAAGTCAACAACCGTCCCAAGGGCATCATCGCCAACCCCAACTGCTCAACCATTCAGGCCATGGTGGCTCTCAAGCCGCTCCATGACAAGTACGGTATCAAGCGCATCGTCTTCTCGACCTATCAGGCTGTGTCCGGGTCAGGCGTGAAGGGGATCATGGATCTCGAAGAGGGCCTCAAGGGCAATGACATCATGGGCTGCTACCCGCACCCGATCGCAGGGAACGTCATCCCGCAGATCGACGTCTTCATGGACAATGGGTACACCAAGGAAGAAATGAAGATGATCGAGGAGACCAAGAAGATCCTTGGTGATGACTCCTTGATGGTCACCGCGACGACTGTTCGCGTACCTGTGTTCTCCTCGCATTCCGAGTCCATCAACGTAGAGTTCGAGACCCCCTTCACAGACATCGCTGAAGTCAAGGCTGTCCTCGAAGCAGCCCCCGGGTTGATTGTCCAGGATGACCCAGCCAACAGCGTCTATCCCTTGGCAAGAACCGCAGCCGGCACTAACGACGTCTACGTAGGCAGAATCCGCCGCGACTTCTCCGTAGCCAACGGCATCAACTTCTGGTGCGTAGCCGACAA
>WQYJ01000160.1 GCA_009781325.1 Propionibacteriaceae bacterium
ACGGGCAATTTTGACCGCATCAAGAGGGGAGTAAATAAACCGTACGTCGGCCCCGCGAGCCTGAGCCTGAAGCAGAGACCCCTGGGCACCAGGTACGCGCATCATGTCACCGAAGGTGGTGAAGATCACCCCAGGCCGATGTGCCAACCAGACGGCATCATCAACCCTCCCACTAGGGATAACACAAACAGGACACCCGGGACCATGAACAAACTCCACCGCTTCCGGCAGCAGGTGTTCCAAACCATGGCGATAGATCGTGTGGGTGTGCCCGCCGCAGACTTCCATGAACTTATAGGTACGCCCAAGCTGATCAGACAACCGGTGGATCGAGCCAACTAACTCCTTGGCTGCGGTGGGATCGCGGAACTCATCAACGTACTTCATAGGATCGCCGTCTGCTTAAAGGCATCAAGTTCATCAGTCCACGCCTGGCCGAGCTTCTGAATCTGATCCAACGTGAGCGCGGCTTCCTCAGCGTCGATCTTCGACAAAGCGAAACCAACGTGGACGAGAACCCAGTCACCAATATCGATGCCTTCATCTCTCAGTAAGCCGATGGAAACTTCCCGTTCGACCCCATTGACTGACACAGTGGCCAGATCAGCGTCGAGCAGGGTAATCACCTCAGCGGGTATTCCTAGACACATATCTCTCCTCAGCAGATTCTCGGCAACGGATCGGTCACCAGCATGTCCATCAGCCGCGTACCGCCAAAGGGGTTGCTGACTGCGACTAAACCTGGAAGCTCATCAATGATCTCCCCGATGATGGATGCTTGGGGCGCTCCGGCGCTGCGCAGGGCCTCGACCGCGGCCTGCGCGGACTCGGGGGCGACGACTGCGATGAAGCAGCCCTCGTTGGCGACATAGAAGGGATCAATGCCGAGCATGTCGCATGCCCCGCGTACCTCAGGAGCCACCGAAATTTCTTCCTCAGCGAGCATGACTCCCAAATCAGTATCACGAGCCAACTCATTGGCCACAGTTCCCAGACCCCCGCGGGTAGGATCGCGCATCCAGCGCACATCAGCGGGATCCACAGCCGCATACATGGCTTCGACCAGCCCGGTCACAGCAGCGGAGTCAGACTCAATCGCGGCATGGATCGCAAGGTTGCCGCGGGCGATCATCACAGCCATGCCGTGCGCAGCAATCGGCCCCGACAAAAGAATCTGATCACCAACGCGAACCTGGCTGGCACCCAAACACCTCTGCGCAGGGATAACCCCAATCCCAGAGGTATTGATAAATATTTGATCGGCAGCACCACGCGGTACGACCTTGGTGTCACCGGTGACGATGCGTACCCCTGCCAGATCCGCAGCACGGCGCATCTGCGCGACGATGGTACGCAGTTCGTCGATCGCCAGACCCTCTTCGAGGATGAACCCGACCGACATCCACTGCGGCACAGCCCCCGAGACAGCCAGATCATTGACAGTCCCATTGACCGCCAACTCACCGATAGAGGCACCCGGGAAACGAATAGGCTGAACAACATAAGAATCAGTTGTGTAGGCGATCCTGCCTTGCCCGACATCAAGAATCGCGGCATCGGTGAGCTCACCAGGTGTGGGAGCCCCGAAGGCCTCAATGAATACCGCCTGGATCAACGCCGCAGCGGCTTTCCCCCCAGAACCGTGAGCGAGAGACACACGATCATCATTCAACTCCAAGCGACGACCGCGAGCGCGATCAATCTGGTTCAAGGTGTCTTCCTCAGTCCTCATTGTGGGTCCCGTCATTGCGTCCAGGGGCATTTCATACAGACATGCGAGTATAACACTACCGGCGGGAGGTGATGATTACCCTGGGATTTGTTCATCGCGTAAATAGCGGGTCCCAGCCAAAGCTTGTCCCAGTGCCAGACCCCCATCATTAGCAGGTACGATCCTGTGCCCGACCACGGTGTGACCCGCGCGGCGCAGGTTGTCTGTCAGGTCAGCGGTCAACAATCGGTTGGCGAAGACTCCACCGGTCAGGCCAACGGCTGTGGTATCAGGAGCCGAAGTTTCCACCATGGTCGCAAAGACGTACGCAAGACCGCGGTGGAAGATGCGAGCAAGACATCGGACATCTTGTCCTTCGTGAAACCCCTGGATGAGAAGGGAAAACAGAGCCTCAATATCTGCCGGTTTCGGCTGGTGGTCGTGGGTGCATCGACGAGCCGTAGCTTCGAGTTCCATGGCAGCCTGGGCTTCATAGGTGATCTGGTGACAGATCCCAAGAATCGACGCGGCCGCATCAAAAAGGCGCCCAGTACTGGTCGTACGAGCGACATTAATATGGCTGACCAGTTGGGAAGTGACTGTGTCGAGTTCCTCGGGAGTCGGTTGTCCGGCGCGGGAGTGGGCACTGTGCTGGCTCCACGCCGAGACATTCTCAGGGGAGATACCGTACTCCCACACAACTCCAAGAGCCGACTTCCACGGGTGACGCACAGCAGAGTCTCCACCGGGCAGCCAGAACCCAGGCAGATGCCCGACGCGGTCAAAGGTGAGCAGATTCTCACTCAATCCCAGCAGTTCTCCGCCCCAGATCGTGCCATCGTCACCGTAACCAGTCCCATCCAGAACAAGACACACACACGGCCCTGTGAGCTCACCCTCAGCGACCAGAGAGAGAGCATGACCATGGTGATGCTGGATTTCGAGTACGGGCACACCTAACTTCTCGGCGTAGCGCTTCCCCCATCCGTGAGTGGCATACCCGGGATGCTTGTCAACCACAATCAGATCGGGAGTACGCCGATGAGCCCGCAGCATCTGATCCACAGACTTCTCGTAGGCAGCCTGGGTTTCCAGAGAACCCATGTCTCCGATGTGAGCAGACAGGAAGGCCATGGAGTTGCGCGTCAGAGCGAAGGTGTTCTTCAGCTCAGCTCCGACAGCTAAGACCGTCTGATTGCCATGAGCGAGAAAGACCGGCAGGGGAGCGTACCCTCGGCTTCGACGGATCGGAGTCAGACCATCACCATCAGTCATCACCACCGAGTCCTCCACGGGTACGAAGATTCCGCGGTCGTGCATCAGGAAGGCATCGACAATGCTCGACAGATCACGTCTAGCATCGTCATTGAGGTAGGTTAGGGGCTTGGAGGAGGAGTTTGCGCTAGTGGCGACAAGAATATCTACCTCGTCGAGCAGCAGCCGGTGCACCGGTGCATAGGCCAGCATCACACCAACATCATCCAAACCAGGGGCCACCGACGCTGCCAGATCATAGGTGGTCGCCATGGGTGCCAAGACGATGGGTGCTTCTCGTCCGGTGAGCGCATCAAGGTGAGCCTGCTCCAGACAAGCGATAGATCGTGCAGCCTCCACAGACCCTGCCATCACAGCCAACGGCTTGCCGGGGCGGCGCTTCCGAGTACGCAGAGTAGCGACTGCTTCTTCATTGCGGGCATCGCACATCAGGGTGAATCCGCCGATTCCCTTGACGGCGAGAATCTTGCCTGCGGCGACCATCTGTCTCGCTGCAGAAATCACTTCCTCGAACCCACGACGCCGATCTGGTGAGGGAGAATCCTCAGTATCGTGTCCGACGACCTCCAACCAGAGATTCGGCCCACAGTCAAAGCAGGAGATCGGCTGAGCATGGAAGCGCCGGTCATCTGCGTCCTTGTATTCACCAGCACAGGCATCGCACATCGGGAACTCAGCCATGGTGGTGAAAGGGCGGTCATAGGGAAGATCACGGATGATCGACAGCCGAGGCCCGCAGTTCGTACATGTTGTGAAGGGATATCTGAACCGGCGGTTATTAGGATCAGCCATGTCCGCCAAACAATCAGCACAGATCGCCCCATCGGCGGGGATCAAGGTCAATGGACCGGTTGCCCGCCGGGAGGCAACGATGATGAATTCGGGTTCGTCTCCGACAACCGCTAGATCCGTGGCAGTAACGGAAAGAATCGATGACAGAGGCGGTGCCTCGCCGACGAGGTCTACGAGGAAGGATTCGACATCGCTGAGAACCCCCTGGACCTCGATGAACACAGAGTTATCGTCGTTGCCGCACAGACCAGTGACCGGGTATCTCGCAGCGATGCGAGCCACATGAGGGCGAAAACCCACTCCCTGAACGACACCGGTGATGGTGAGGTGACGACGAATCAACGTTTCGCCCATCCCTTCTTTGGTCGTGTATGCTCCACAGTGCACCCACCTGTTGAGCGTAGCATTGCGCTCGGGTCGGCGCCAAGGAAGGACGCAGATGCACGAATTGTCGTTATGTCGATCGATCAGTTCGATTGCTCTGCGTGCTGCCCAGGGGAGGAAAGTAGCGGTGATTGAACTTGATGTCGGTCAGCTTCGCCAGGTTGTCCCGGAGACTCTTGTGTATTGCTGGACGATCGTGGCGCAAACGACACCTTTGGAAGGAAGCCGGTTGAGGATCAACCATATTCCGGGTGTCCTGCACTGCCGAGACTGTGCGCACGACACTCACCTGAGTTCTGGATTAGCTATACTTCGGTGTACCTCCTGCGGCAGTCCATCGGTGGATGTCGTACACGGGGAGGAATTCAGTGTGAACTCGCTAGAACTGGAGGGTTAACGTGGGCAGATTCCATCGCCATGAGGATGGCACGGTTCATGAGCATGACCATGACGAGACTGGTCACCACCATCATCACGATCATGATCATGATCATCACCATCACGATGATGCTGATCGCGCAGAGCTGATCGGTGACCACACCGCGTACGCTACGGCTGCTGAGCGCGTCGAGGTCTTGGAGAGGATCTTCGATGAGAATGACCGCGCCGCTGAAGCGAATAGGGCAGCCTTGGATGCTGCTGGGGTGACGGCTATCAACCTGATGAGTTCTCCGGGGGCTGGCAAGACAACTCTGCTAGTACGAACTCTCGCCGAACTCCAAGGGAAGGTACGCTGCGGAATCATCGAAGGTGACATTGAGACCTCGATCGACGCTGACCGTTTGCGTGGAGTCGGCGCACAGATTTCACTGTTGAATACTGGGGATGGTTTTGGTGGGGAATGTCATTTGGATGCCCCGATGGTGGCGCATGCGATGACACGTCTTAACTTGGATGACCTAGACCTTCTCATCATCGAAAACGTCGGCAACCTCGTGTGTCCTG
>WQYJ01000161.1 GCA_009781325.1 Propionibacteriaceae bacterium
GATCACAGGTAGAATCTCTCTGTGGCTCTCACTATCGGAATCGTCGGACTGCCTAACTCAGGCAAGTCCACATTGTTTAATGCCCTGACCCGCAACAAGGTACCAACCGCCTCGTACGCCTTCGCGACTATCGAGGCCAACACCGGAATCGTCGGCGTACCTGATCCGCGCCTGAAGGTCCTCGCAGAAATCTACAACGCCGAGAAAATCATCGAAGCCACCGTCAGTTTCGTTGACATCGCAGGAATCGCCAAAGGTGCCTCCCAGGGTGAAGGAATGGGCAATGCCTTCCTCGCCTCGATCCGCGAAGCCGATGCCATCTGCCAGGTCACAGCAGCCTTCACCGACAAGGATGTCGCTCACTATGGCGGCGACTCTGATCCCGCTTCTGACATCGAAACAATCACCACCGAGCTCATCCTCGCGGACCTTCAGACCATCGAGAAGGCCATGCCCCGACTCGAAAAGGAACTGCGGATCAAGAAGGAATCCCAGTCTACGATGGACGCTTGGCAGGAAGCCTACCGCGTACTGAGTGACGGCCAGACGGTCTTTGCCGCCGGTCTGGACCTAGAACCGCTCCGCGATCTCTTCCTGTTAACAGCCAAGCCGTTCATCTATGTCTTCAACTGTGACCAAGACACCCTCGCCGACGAGGAAGCACTCAACTCAATGAGAGCCATCGTCGCTCCGGCCGAAGCTATCTTCCTCGATGCCAAGTTCGAATCCGAGCTAATCGAGATGGACGACAATGAGGCCCGCGAATTCCTAGCTGACATGGGCATCGACGAACCAGGCCTCGACAAGCTCGCGCGTGTCGGATACGCCACACTCGGGCTCCAAAGCTTCCTCACCGCCGGGCCGAAGGAAGCCCGCGCCTGGACGATCCGCCAAGGCTGGACAGCACCGCTCGCCGCCGGTGTGATCCACACTGACTTCCAAAAGAAGTTCATCAAAGCCGAGGTCGTCGCCTATGAAGACCTCGTTGAACTCGGGTCCGTCGCTGCAGCGCGTACTGCTGGAAAAGCCAGGATCGAAGGAAAAGAGTACGTGATGCGCGACAATGATGTCGTCGAATTCAGGCACGGCTGAGATGGCTCATATCCATACCGAACCTGGGCAGTACGACCTCACGGCGAGCGCCTATATCGTACGAACCTCAGCGCCAGAACCGGCGATCCTGCTCCACAAGCACAAAACTTTGGGATGGATCATGCAGCCAGGCGGACACGTGGAACTCAACGAGACTCCGTGGCAAGCGATCTGCCATGAGATTCGCGAAGAAACCGGCTACGACATGGATCAGTTGCAGGTTCTGCAGCCGCCTCTGCGGCTTCCGACTGCACTGGGTGTAGACCGCCACCCCCAGCCGCTATCGATTTCAAGCTTCCAGTTCAGCGACATCGACCACTTTCACACCGACATCACCTTCGTCTTCACCACCGACCAAAACCCCCGCCATAACCCAGGCGAAGACGAGTCCCCGGTTTTGCTTTGGCTCACTCGCCAAGACCTAGTCGACCTAGACCCTACCCAAACCCACGAAGAAATCCTTGCAACAGCACTGTTCATCCTGGATACGGTGCTTCATCAATGGGAGCCCATCCACGCAAGCTAAATAGCCCTAGGGGTCAGTTTTCAGAGAGCCCATCAGCTTGTGAAGGCATGATTAGGCTGCTGCAGATTCAGGCTTTCGCCAATTCCTCGTGTTCTAGCTCGGTGTAGGCGATCTTTCCTACTCGGGTGGTGGGTAGAGAATCGCGGAACTCTATTTTGCGCGGAACAGCCCACTTAATCAGGTGTTTACGACAGTACGCGAGGAGCTCGGCTCGTACTTCTTCTGTTCCTTCGATGCCGTCATTGAGCAGCACGAAACCCTTCACTGACGACATCTGGTATTCATCGGGCAAGCCGATGACGCAGGCGCGGTTGACGTGTGGATGGGACTCGAGGACCTGCTCGACCTGGAGCGGGTAGACCGAAACACCGGAGACCTTGATCAGGCGCTTCATCCGGCCCATGAAATAGAGATACCCGTCGGCATCCATCGTCCCGATGTCACCGGTATGCAGCCATGTCTGGCCGTCAGCGTGAACACGCAGGGTGTGTTCAGTAGCTTCGGGGTCCTTCAGATAGCCCTTCATCAATGTGGGCCCGGTCATGCAGATTTCGCCCTCGGTGTCGTAGGGCAGATCCTCACCTGTGGCGGTATCCACGATCTTGATCATGATCCCCGGCAGCGGGATTCCCATGGAATTGTCCCGATAGGCCCCACTCGGCGAGACTGCGCAGGCGGTTACGCACTCGGTAAGCCCGTACCCTTCGATCAACTCCACTGTCGAACCCTGAGCCATGATCGCAGAATCGAAGCGGCGTTTCAGATCGGCGGACAGCATATCTCCGCCGCTGTACGCGCCCTTGAGCTTGTTGAAGGAAGCCTTCTTGAACTTGGGGTTGCTCATCAGGGCCTGGAAGAGAGTCGGCACACCAGCGATGTACTGGGGATTGTGCTTGAGCAGGTTGTTGATGTAGATGTCGGCGGAGAACTCAGGCACCAGAATAAAGTGGGCACCCACACACATCGTCGTATGAATACACAGCCCCAACCCGAAACCATGGAAGGCCGGGAGGATCGCCAAGACCGAATCACCAGCGGTAATCCGCGAAATCTCCTCCATACACACAGCCAGACCATTGAAGTTAGCCGAGGACAGTTCGATCCCCTTGGGCAGGTTCGTCGTACCGCCGCTAAAGAGAATCACAGCCCCGTCGTCTGGCTCAATGGGTCGAGAGTACGCAGGATCGTCAGCGAGGGTCAGTGCATTGGCACCGGTGCCGAGGAAGTCTTTCCAGGTGATGACCTTAGGATCGTCAGTGGGCACTGATGCAATTTTGCGGCCCTTGGTGATCGCGAAACCAATCTTCATCGGCCGGGTCAGATAATCGGAGAACTTCGCGATCACGATGCGTTGCAGGCCCGCCTCCACAGCCAAGTCGCGGAAGACCGGGTAGAACATGTCCACAGTCACCGCCCATTGAGAACCAGTGATGGTGATGTAGTGCTTGAGCTCCTCAGGTGAGGACAAGGGATGAGTCATCACAGCGTACGCGCCGATCTTGTTGAGCGCATAGAAACCAATGACCACATTGGGTACGTTAGGCAGCGAGAGCACCACGGAATCCCGAGACTTGATCCCATAGGCCTCAAAGGCTGCCGCGCACAGATCGACTTCCCGCTTCAACTCCGTGAATGACATGCGCTTGCCCATGAAGAACAGTGCTGTTTCGTCGGGCCACAGGGTCGCAGAGTTGACCAGCATCTCGTACATCGTCGCATCGGGGACCTGGACGTCATCAGAAATGCCCTGATAGAGAGATAGCCACGGTTTTTCGGTTGTCATCGGATTCCTATCGTGTCGGATCGGCGAAAGTTCACCATTACAGAGTTTCCAGCATTTCCGGATGTTCGAGGTAGTCCATCATCAGTTCAAGAGATCGTGCATCATAATATCCATCTGCAATTCTCTCATCGAGAGCCACCCGCAGTTGCGCCATTTTGCGGACTGTCGGTTGTCCGTCATCACCGACGCACACGGTGGGCTCGATCTTACCGATGGAAACAAACAGCGAACATGTGCCCCATTCGAAGAGGTGATGGTACGGAGCTCCCAGCCCCACGCTGCCCAGATTAGCCACATAAACGCTGGCTCGAAGCGGATCGATTCCCTTCAGAAATCCAGGGGTGTCGACATAGAAGTCCCACCATTCAAGCAGCTTGATGGCGAACCTCAGCAGCCCGCGCGGCAGATGCAGGAACATACCGACCAGCTTGTCGTCGTCCTTCTGTTCACCCTTTTTTGCAACGCGAATTTCACCGGTCAGCTTGGCGATGGCTGTAGCGCGGTCATCCTCGGGTTTGATGGTGACTAGGACATTGGTCTCCTGGGAATCATCGGAGTACTTCTGGCGGGCTATGAACGAGAGAACCACATTGTGACGCTGGTATAACCTGCGCCCAATGATGTACCGGTTCAGCGTAGGCCGGGCTCGCAGCGTCTTGACCAAGGCCAACATGAATGCCTGGAAGATCGTGATCTCGTTGTCGGTACCCTTGTTTTTCTCGATGTACGCCAGCAGCGGTTCAGCATTGACGCTGATAGGAAAGTACGCAATGGAGTCATTGCGCCCCTTCATCAAGTAGGGAAACATTGCATTCAAGTCGTACGACAGCTTCACCCGTGAAGCATCGTAACGATCCCCCCGACGTTTGCGCGGTGTGCCAGAAGTCATGATTGCCCCTCCTTAAGCATTACTGTTCGATGCTAACCCATGTGTCCGATTGGCGAAGCAAAATGGTCCGTTTGCTGGACCTTCTTATCACAATCTCAGCTTGAGGAGCCTGACACCGGGACGCCCCCCCCCGGTCATCCTGCCGCAGGCAGGACCCCCGGCAGCTAACGTATGGACTTGGGTCAAGGCCTACTCACAGTCCCTACGTCCCCCCGGTCATCCTGCCGCAGGCAGGACCCCCGGCAGCTAACGTATGGACTTGGGTCAAGGCCTACACACTGACCCTACGTCCCCCCGGTCATCCTGCCGCCAGGCAGGACCCCCGGCAGCTAACGTATGGACTTGGGTCAAGGCCTACACACTGACCCTACGTCGGCCGCCGGGGGTCCTGCCTGACGGCAGGATGACCGGGGGGGGTGTGACAGATTAAACGTCACGTTCTACAGTTCAAAGAGCGCAGGGTTCTCATCCTCATCGAAGGCATCATCGCTCCAGTGGTCCTTGCGGTGTTCGGCCATGGGGCCGCCTTCATACCCTCGGTGGGTCTGCCCGCGCGGGTCGAGGTCTTCGGCTGCTTCGTCACCCCAGGCTGACCAGCCCGGATGGGGGTAGCGGGCAAAGAGCTCCAAACGCGGCGCAGGAGAACAGGCCTCGATCAACGCGTACTGCTCATCAGGCTTACGGGAGTGCTCCCGTTTTCGAGTTTCGATCATGTTGACCTGGCGCCGAGCTGGTTCCAGGGTACGCATGTGCCCGCGTACTCCAAACAGCAATAACTCGGTGACATTGCGGAAGTAGAAACCTAC
>WQYJ01000162.1 GCA_009781325.1 Propionibacteriaceae bacterium
CTCCATACGTCGGCTGCCGGGGGTCCTGCCTCACGGCAGGATGACGGGGGGTAGGCTGGGGGCGTGGAAGAGTCAGACCTAGCGCCGGTGGTTGTTGAGCTGAAGTCGGTGACAAAACAGTACGAGCTTGCCTCGGGGGCGGTGGTGGTCCTGGATAATGTCGACCTGCAGATTACCCAGGGGGCTATCGTCGCGGTGAAGGGGGTCTCGGGGTCGGGGAAGTCGACTCTGCTGCACTTACTGGCAGCCATTGACCGTCCGACAACGGGAAGCGTTATCGTTGACGGCTATGACCTATCAAACCTCAGACCACGCCAGCAGGCAGATTTCCGGGCGCGATCCATCGGTTTCGTCTTCCAGTTCTTCAACCTCATGCCCACCCTCACAGTCGCCGAGAATGTCGCCAGCGGACTAGAACCCCTGCACTGGAAACGCCGCATCCGTGACGAAGCCGTACGCGAGGCTCTGAACAGCGTCGAATTGCTCGACCAGGCCAACAAATACCCTGCACAGATTTCCGGCGGTCAACAGCAAAGGGCAGCCATCGCCCGCGCGATTGCCAAGAAACCTCCGATACTCCTCGCCGATGAACCCACTGGTGCCCTCGATGTGAAAACCGCTCGGGTCGTACTCGAATACCTCAAAAAGATGCAGTCCCAGATGGGATGCACACTAGTCATCGCCACCCATGACCCGGTGGTCGCTGACTTCGCGGATACGGTGTATCGGGTTGGCGGGGGAATCATGGAGCGCGAGCGGTGAACCATGGGCCCTGATCCAACACACCTGACCATCCGCCGCCGTCTTCTGCCTCCGGTTATTGCTCATCTGCTCGGGTCGGCGAAGTCGATGACCGGTCGTCTGGCTGCTCTGGTGGCGATCACCGCTGCCTGCCTGGGTATCTACACCGGCGGATTATCGGCTGTCGACTCCACCTTGGCAGCCAGGGATCTGTGGTTCGATGAGGGTTACCTCGCTGATTTACAAGTCCATTTCGGTACGGTTCCTACCGATGTCGTCCCGGATTTCTCGGATGTCGACGGAGTTGATTCTTTCCGAGTACGAGCCTTGCTCGGCGGCTCTGTCGATGTGACCGGCAATGCCCATCTGAGTCTCCAACTCATCACCGGGACCCATAACCGCAGCGCCGCAATCAACCGCCTGGTGTTGCTGGAGGGCGAGTTCCTCGATCCTGAGGATGACCAGGGGATACTGATCGACTGGCATCTGAGCGACTCCCATCAAGTTCAGGTTGGCGATGAACTGAAGGTAACCCTGGGTGACACCACAGTGGATCTGAAGGTACGCGGGGTCGTACGCGACGCAGAGTTCCTGCTTGCTCCGGCTAATCCATCACTGTTCATCCCCACCAAGGATTCCCTCGGTGTTGGTTTCGTCAACGACATCACTGTGGAGAACATCGATGGTTTCGTTCCGGCAAACTCCGTACTCATCCGCCTGCAGCCGGGGGCTGACATCAGTGAGGTGCGTCAGGCAATCCTGGACTTTGCTGTAGAAAGCGGATTAGAGCGCGCGTATGCGCTGGCACCCTCCGAACAGTTCTCGTCGCTGTTCTTAGAGAAGAACCTCGCAGCCTTCGGTACGGTCGTCCCGGTGATCGTCGGTGTCACAGGACTCTCCTCGGTTTTCGTCACCTTCTTCCTGTTGGCCCAATGGCTGACCCGCGAGCGCCGGGCTTTAGGCGTACTCATGACTCTGGGATACCCCGCCTCGGCGTTGGCGCGGGCTTTCATGGTGATCATCGCGATCCTGGCGGTGCTGTCGATTGGTCTCGGTGTTGGGGTGGGATATTTCCTGGCATGGCTATTCGTCGGGCAGTACGCGGTGTCGGTGGGGCTGCCTGTGGCGGCGACAGTGCTGACACCGGCGTACCTATGGTTCGGATGCGGTGCGATCGCGGTTGTTTTTGCCGGAGCAGCGATATTCGCAGCCACCAATGTGTCCCGGATGACCCCGCTGGACGCCATTCGGGCTGTGCCATCCGCTCACAAGTATCCAGGGCGAGTCTCAGGGTGGCTGGGTGGGCGTCTGCCGACAAGTTGGCTGCGGATTGCCGTACGTAATACTGTGCGTGACAAGCTGGTTTCTGTTCTGACGATCGTCTCGATGGCTCTGGGGTTCGGGATCACAGCAAGCTTCTTCATTGCTTTCTATTCAGTGGTGACCACAGCCCAGTCCCAGGTGGATGCTTCGACCTGGGATTTGCTGGCTGACTTCCGTACTCCTGTTGATCAGGACATTGTGACCCAGCTCGGTGAGGATTCTTCCGCTGTAGATGTCACCGGCCAAGTAAGAGGGGCCTTGCAGGGCAGTGCAAATTCGGAGCATGCAAATCTCTATGTGGGCGGTTTTGACCCTGACAAGCTGTGGTACACGATTCCGATGCTGCTGGAGGGCGGTGATGTCACTGATGAGGATTCGCAAGGGATTCTGATTGAAGTGACCACAGCAGATCAGCTCGGAGTGGGCATGGGTGATGTGGTGGAGCTGGACTCGACCTCGGGTCATTTTGAGGCTCATGTCATCGGGATTTTCTCGGGTGCCTTGCCGGGAGAAGCGCGGTTCACAGTGTCCTTTGCTCAGGAGGTTTTTGCCCTAGATGGGCTTTATACTGGGATGTTGGTACGTGTATCGCCTGGTGAACTGGGCAATGTCGGGGATTGGTTGGCGGGCCAGGATAGTGTCCAACAGGTGCTGACACGGATTGAGATCAAGGATCAGATCACGGCGTTGTCCGATCAGATCACCGCGATACTTCGGATCGGGTCGTCGGTGTCGATTGTGGTGGCGATTCTGTTTGTTTTGGCTTGTTTGGGGTATACGGTGCTGAAGCGTTCCGATGATTATCAGTTGCTGCGGTGTTTGGGGTTTAGGAATCGAGTGGTGGTTGCCACGATCCTGTCGGAGACGCTGATTTTGGGTTTGACTGCGATGGTGGTGGCTGTTCCGATTGGTGCGGTGACTGCGTACTACACCGGTTGGCGGATCTCTCGGGTGTGGTTCCATGTCAATACCACCCCTACTGTCGGTGATTATGTGCAGACCTTTGTTCCGGCTCTGGTGTTGTTGCCGCTTGTCGCGTTGCCGATGGCGCGTGGGGTGCTTTCGGAATCCTTGGATGGGTTTATGCGATCGAGGACTTTGGGATAGTACGGCTGGGTCAATAGCCGCCATTGGGGCCGTTTTGTCGTGTTCGGGCAAATCTGTGGATAAGAATCCTGACAACAGCGACTATGTGGATAGAACGCATTTGTTCATGATGGTGCTCTATGGCCTGGGTATGGAGGTCAGTGATGGATGTACGCAGATCAATTGGTATGTGGGGCGAGGATTGTGCGGTGAGATACCTCGAAAACCTGGGGTGGACCGTACTAGAGAGAAACTGGCGTTATAAGAAACTTGGTGAGGTCGACATCGTTGCTGTTGAGCCCAGTGAGCGCAACGGGGTGCTTGTGTTCTGCGAGGTGAAAGCAAAGCGCGGGCGAGGCTATGGTGATCCGCTGGAAGCCATCACTCGGGCTAAGCTTGCACGTCTGCATCGGCTGGCGTGTGCCTGGATGTCGACCCATGAGATGGCCTTTGATCGGGTCCGCATCGATGCGATTGGGATTCTTGCACCCAAGAATGAGCACTGGGAGCTCACTCATGTCAAGGCGGCGCGGCTATGACCGAAGTGTGGGGGATTGCTCGTGCGCAATCGGTGGCTCTGCTGGGGATGGAAGCAATGCAGGTCACCGTGGAGGCATGGAATGGATCGGGGCTGCCGCGTACGACGATGGTGGGTCTGCCGGATGCGGCGCTGACCCAGGCAAAGGAAAGATGCCGGGCGGCAGTGCTGAGTTCGGGGTATACCTGGCCTAGTCATGTGCTCACGATTAACCTGACACCAGCGAGTTTGCCCAAGACAGGGTCTCATTATGATCTGGGGATTGCTGCGGCTGTGATGGCAACCGAGGGGGTTCTTCACTATGTCTGCCTCAACGAGGTTCTGCTGCTCGGGGAACTTGGTCTTGATGGGCAGGTTCATCCTGTACGGGGAGTTTTGCCAGCACTGTTGGGGGCGAGGCGTTTGGGGATGACCCGGGCGGTGGTTCCAGCCGCGCAACTCAACGAAGCCAGACTCGTCGAGGGGATAGAAATCCGCGGGGTGGGAGATCTGCAGGATCTTGTGGCTGTTCTCAATGGCAGTCCGGGGGTCGAGACCGAGGAGACAGACAAGATCGTACCTGCACCACTTCAGGCTCCCGACTTAAAGGATGTCGTCGGCTTAACCCAGGCAAAGTATGCCCTGGAGGTAGCAGCGGCTGGGCGGCATCACCTGTATTTCCATGGTCCTCCGGGGGTGGGGAAGGCCTTGTTGGCGTCGTGTCTGCCGACGATCCTGCCTGATTTGAAGACAGATGAGGCGATGGAGGTTGCGGCTATTCAATCGCTGGTGAATCTGTCTCTTGATTCTTTACCGAAGCGCCCTCCGTACTCGGCGCCGCATCATTCGGCTTCGCTGGCGTCCTTAGTTGGCGGGGGAGCGCGTATTGCCCGTCCGGGTGCGGTGTCTTTAGCTCATCGCGGAGTTCTGTTTCTTGATGAGGCACCCGAGTTTGCCACACCGGCTCTGGAGGCGCTGCGTACTCCTTTGGAACTCGGGGAGATCGTCCTGGGCCGCTCGGAGATGTCGGTGAAATATCCGGCTCGGTTCCAGCTTGTTTTGGCTGCGAATCCGTGTCCATGCGGGTTAGCCTCGACTCCGCGCAGCAAGTGTGTCTGCACTCCAATGATGGTGAGAAAGTACGCTTCGCGGTTGTCGGGGCCGATTACGGATCGGATCGATATTCAGGGTCATATTCTGCCTGTGCGCCGAAGTCTTGTGAGTGCTGTCAGTGAAGCCGAGAGTTCTTCTGTGGTCGCACAGCGGGTGTTAGTTGCCAGAGATCGCCAGCAAACCAGGCTTGAGGGAACACCGTGGACGACCAATGCTGAGTTGCCCGGTAGGTATGTCCGCAAGGAATTACCAGTGCCTGAGTCAGTGAGCATGCTCGATGCTGCGGTGGCGAATGGGAGTTTGTCGGC
>WQYJ01000163.1 GCA_009781325.1 Propionibacteriaceae bacterium
AGGGAAGCCCCGAGTGCCATTCCGATGAACCCGACCGATACAATCCAGCCGGCAGTGGTTTTGTCGATATTCCAGACCACGCCCAGTTGCACGATGATGAAGGAGATCAGACCCACATCCATCGCATCCAGGGCCCAGCCGAAACCAGAGCCGATCAACAACTTCATGTGTTTGCCCGTGAAAGGCAGACGATCCAAGCGTTCCGCGTGGTTCATGGGCACTCCTTCGAAAAAAATCCATGACCTAACCATGTTACCGGTACTGTACCGGTAACTTCCTCATGTCCAAGCCAAGCCTGATAATGCTCACCCCCAACTGACATGGGAGGTGTGTCGGCGGGACGTTGCTGCGACACACCTCCTAGACTGTTCTGATGGGTCAGATTCGGCATATTATCTGGGATTGGAACGGCACGCTTCTGGATGACACTGCGTTGACTGTTCGAGCAGCGATGGCAGGGCTAGCCGCCATTGGTCACCCTCGCGAGATATCGCTGGAGCAGTGGCGCCAAGTCGCCACTCGTCCTCTTCTGAACACATACAAAGCGCTGATGACTGCGCCTCTTCTTCCTCAGCATTGGAAGACTATTGAAGATGTGTGGCATGAGGTTTATAGGACCAACTTCACCGATGTTCAGCTCAATGAGACGACCCTCGCATCTCTGGATGAGGCGCAGTCCCGCGGCATGACTCAATCCATCGTCTCCTTACACCGAGAGACAATCCTGCAAGAAGACGTTGCCTCGTTTGGGATCACAGATCGATTCACTCATATCACCGGCACGACTCAAGGCTTTTCGGAAAAGTATGTTTCCAAGGCTGATGAAGTACGCACTCAGCTAGCCGATCTCAACCTTGACCCCTCCCAGGTCGTGATGATTGGAGACATGATTGATGATGCCGCCGAAGGTGTCGCCGCCGGAGTCGAGGTCATCCTCGTACCTGTGGGTGATACCTCCGCTAGTCGCCTGACAGCATCGGGCTACCCAACGGCTGAGTCTCTTATGGACGCCGTGAGATCCTTGACGTGACAGGGGGACGTATAACTTGTCATGTGCACACCCTAAGGGTGTGCACATGACAAGTTATACGTCCCCCTGTCACGTCCCTAAAAACAGAAAAGCGCCCCAAACAGGGGCGCTCAACATGAAAAAAGACTAAGCAGCAGCGACGGAGTTGGCAGCCTTGGTGATGGCTGACTTGCGGTTGGCTGCGTTGTTGGGGTGGATGACACCCTTGGTGACGGCCTTGTCGAGGCTGCGGCATGCGGCTCTGGCGTACTCGGCAGCTTGATCAGCTTCACCAGCATCAACAGCGGTACGTACCTTGCGAATCTGGGTACGCAGCTTTGACTTGACTGCCTTATTGCGCTGACGGGCTAGCTCATTCGTCTTGATCCGCTTCATCTGCGACTTAATGTTTGCCACGGGAAATCCTCTTCAATCTGCTTGGGTGCGCTCACACGCAAGGAGTAACTCTACCAGGCAAGCTGGCACGACCAAAATTCAATATGCTGCTACTAGCCTAGGCGTAGGTGACTTTCGAGAAGTCTGGTTCGTGGGGAGCACCGGGGGTGACCGCATAGCCGAGGAGTACGCTCACTGAGAAGTCGAAGCCTTCTGGGATGTACTTATCCATCAACGACTCCGAGCCAGTGAAAGCAACTTTCGGCAACGCAGCGATACAGGAGTCCAGGCCGAGTGCCGTGGCGGCCAGCACCAGGTGTGAGGCGACGATCCCGGCATCCATGGAGACAGGGAAGGGGCTGTCGAGTTCCTCAGTGACGATGATGATCATGGCAGCAGCGTTATAGATCAGGCGTCCTCCGCGTTCCACCATTCGCTGATAACCCCATGTATCAGTGACCTGGAGCCTATTCATCCCAACGCGGTCAATCTCTGCCAGTTCCGCCTTATCTGTCACAACAACCATCCGCCAAGGCTGGCGGTTCTTTGCGCTCGGAGCGTGGAGTCCAGCTTCAACGATCGCTTTCAGTAGATCTGTAGGTACGGAGGTGTCTTGGAAATCCCTGCAGGCGTACCTGCGGGCAATAACCTCGAGAGTTTCGCATGTAGTCATGAATTAGTTCTATCATCATTTCCGACACTCGCGAGCAAAACTGGCAGTCGGATTCATCCGTACGGGGGCCTAAAAAAAAAGGGGTTTTTGGTAACCACCAGTAGAATATACGGAATAATCGAGCAAGATTAAGTGTTGAACTAATGAACATAACTGAAAGGTGACATTGTGAAGAAATTAGCTATCGTTGGCATTATTGCCGGCATCGTTGTAGCCGTAGTACTCGCCGGGGCAGTCCTGTTGTCGCATAATGCAAAGGCAGAAGGCGATCACAAACCGGAAGGAACTCCTAGCGCTGGTGCGACCACTCCAACAGAGGGTGACCAGGGTGAGGCGATCTTCCAGGAGAGCTCTTGGGTGCTGACCGCCTGGAGCGATGAGGCAGAACTACCGGAAGCTGAAATCACTCTAGTCTTTGACAGCGGTCAAGTCTCTGGCGTGTCTGCTTGCAACAACTACGGCGGACCTACACAGGTTGATGGTAACTCCATCACCTTTGGCGAGATGTTCCAGACCATGATGTACTGCGAGGATTCTGCTGATGCGGAACTGACCTACATGGCTCTTCTGGCCTCAGTTGATGCCTGGAGCATCGATGAAGGGGTTCTCTCCCTATTCGCCGGTGACGTCGAAGTCCTGACCTTCGAGATGGCCGTCTAAGCCAACATATTACGAATAAAAAACAAGCCGGGGAGGGCGCTGAAAACAGCGCCCTCTTTGTGCTTGGTCGCTGGGCTCCCCTGTCACTCTCACCGACCTAGGATGGCATCTCGCTGCGTCACGGTGAAAACTCTTTCCATACCTAGCAGGGCACATGCTTGGGGAATAGAAGGATTGGTGGGGGCAACGTAGCCGCCGGTCAAGACAACCTGGTCGCCTAAGTGGTATGTGGTTCCGAGTAGGCGTACACCACCGTTTCTGGTGTACCTGACCTGATGATCAGGGAAGAAGACCACGAAGTAGGCATCATCATCTCCGACAACTAGACAGCCATCAACGTTGATAAGCATCCCTTCCAGGAGCATTTGGTCTCCGCCCCCTTCACTAGCCGTGTAGGTCGCTACGGTAAAGGTCGATTCCTCGGGGCTGATTCCCGAAGCTACGCATGATGTGAGACATAGGGCTTCAAACAACAAAAGCACTGCGGGCCAGCGGAACCTAAGCGACCCAACTCTCCAAGCAGGGGTGTTTGAATTCATCGCGGTTCCTACTTTATGCTCACTCCAGCAGGTAGATAGTCTAGTTTTGAATAGACAGAATACGAGCCAATCCCAAAAAGTCCGCCTTCAGATCCTCCCTTGTGAATGCCGACTGGTCTGTTTGTCGAAACCCATACAGGTCCACCCGAGTCTCCCCCTTTTGTTGGTCGGTTTGTCTTCGCAAATACGGGTTTGCAAGCCACTGAGCCACATGCCTGCGGCCATGTCGGAGTGTAAGTAAGGGAGTCGACCTTTCCACAACTATACCCAGATTTTGCACCTCTTCCGCACGCAGTCGCTCCAAGGATTGCGCAGGCAGGTGGGCCATGTGTAGTGGTTGATGTGGTTGATTCACCAAAGAATTTGTTCACTACAGAATCCCCAGAAGCCACAGAAAAGAAAGCAATATCAGCGTTAGCGTTTTGCGTACCTGTTCGATAGGTCGCAGCCGTTAGTGTTCCACTGGCAGAAGTTCCATAGTAATAAGACACACTCTTGCCACAGTGGGCAGCGCTAAGAAAACCCTGATACGCCGACCCACCTGTTGAGTAGGTCGCAGTGAAACCGGCGGTGCAGGGGGTCTTTTGTCCATTGATAATCACACTGAGTGTTACACCGCCGTTCACGGCTGCAGTGTCATGAGCAGGAGCCGGAAGGGTAACAACTATGCTTGGTAATCCAGTAATCTCTTCAGCCAGGAGCGCTACTTCGGCTGCTTCGCTTCCTGATGTCACTCCAAGTCCATGCGATGCCTCATACACATCAAGAACCAACTTCCCTAAAGCGACATCAATGTAGAACCCCATTAAACCGGGAATACGCTCAATCATCTCCGCAACTTTGGCATGGGCTTGTTCTGTCCTACTTACGAGAAATGCTTGCTGTGGATCTACCACGATCCTCATGCCAGCTCTCTCGGTAGCGGGAAATAGAACGTCTAGTGTCTGTTTGCGATCAGATCGGACGAACAGTGCAAGTTCGCCATCTAGCTCATCGATCCATATGTCATAGTTGAAAGCGTCTGCTGTGATTCCTATTTCAGTGAGAGCAGTGATGAGCACTTCTTCCTGATGAATCCTCCGCTCCGCTGTTTCTACTGAGATGTACGCGCTGTTTGCATAAGCAAGAATGTACGCATCATCGATGGAGTTCAAGACTTCTTCTGAATCTCTGAAAAGCAAACCAGTGTCATCTGCCATTGCCATTTGCGGAGAAACCACTGGTAACAAAAAAACGATACTTAGACTCAGTATCCATACGAGATGTCTTCACATTTGCGCTCATTTCTCTTAGTGGAGACAGTTTTGATTAGTCTACGACATGAAAGTGTTAGTAGGCTCTGGCAAGAATGCAGAAAGAGAACCACCCTCAACGTTTTAGACGCAAAAGCAGAAGGGTGCCGCCATCACCTTCATGTGTTTAACGTGCCGCAACCATTGAGCGTACGTACTCATCGAGGGCCTGATCGGCATCACTGCCATACTCGGCGATGATGCGTACTATGGCACTTCCCACGATTACTCCGTCTGAATCAGCCGCCATGGCGCTGGCCTGGTCGGGGGTGGAGATTCCGAAGCCTACTGCTACTGGTACGTCGGTGACTTCGCGAATCTGGGCCATGATGGCGGCTATGTCGGTGGTGATCTCGGAGCGTACTCCTGTCACTCCAAGA
>WQYJ01000164.1 GCA_009781325.1 Propionibacteriaceae bacterium
AGAATCCATCACTTCGCCATTCCCAGAAGAGGGTAACCGCCGTCTGCTTTCCCAGATTTCGACCCTCCACCTTGCTGCAACCACCGGAAATCAAGAGAACCTGATCCGTGTGGGAACCCCGCCTCAGAACATCTTCGTCACCGGCAATCCAGTCATCGATGCCCTCCACATGGCCATCAATACCTCCCATGACATCAAAGACGCCACAGTCGCCGAACTGGTCGCAGGAACCAGACCGCTGGTGCTCATCACGTCTCACCGGCGCGAATCATGGGGAGACCCGATGCGCGAGATCGCCCAGGCTTTGCGAACGCTTGCGATCCAAGAGCCCCAGATTTCTTTCGTCTTCCCACTCCACGCAAACCCAGCCGTACGGGAGTATTTCGTTCCTGTTCTGTCGGATTTGGCAAATGTTGCTCTGGTTGAACCCCTGGAATACTTCGACCTCGCCAAGCTTTTAGCGAGGGTGACCCTGGTTATTTCTGACTCAGGAGGCCTCCAAGAGGAAGCGCCTGCTCTGGGAATCCCGGTCCTCGTACTGCGTGAAGACACTGAGCGCCCCGAGGGTGTTACTGCAGGAACGGCTGAGCTTGTGGGCCATGACAAGGACCTCATCGTACGTCGTGCGACTGCTCTTCTCCATGATCCCCAGGAGTACGCCCGGATGGCGCAAGCAGTGAATCCCTATGGTGACGGACAAGCTGCGACCAGAACACTCCAGGCTGTCCATGCATGGCTGGATGCGGGCGCGCGTGTACAGGGATTAGTGACCCGCTAGTATACTTTGCCAAGGGTCTATGGCCCTCGTGACCCGCATGGGTCTATTGAACTTTTAGATAGGGCACACTCTTATGGGAATAAACACGCTTTGCGTGATTGGCTTGGGTTACATAGGTCTGCCAACCTCTGTTGTCTTTGCCGATCATGGTGTTCGTGTATATGGGGTTGATGTGCGAGCTGAGTCCGTTGCGGCTATCAACGCAGGACAGGCCCCTTTTATTGAAGCAGACCTTGCCCAACGCCTGTCGGCAGTGGTGGAGTCAGGCATGCTGACAGCCTCGATGGAACCCTGCCGCGCAGATGCGACGATCATCGCTGTCCCCACACCCTTCCTCGCTGACAAGAGTGCAGACCTGAGCTATATTCAGGCGGCTGTCACCGAGCTGGCTCCGTACCTTTACGATGGCGCGCTGGTGATTCTGGAGTCCACCTCACCGCCAGGGGCCACGCAGAAGCTTGGTACGTGGATTGCGCAGGCACGTCCTGATCTTGTCGATGATTCTGGAAACCTGAGCGTGGACATTGCCCACTGCCCAGAGAGGGTCTTGCCGGGACGGGTCATGGTGGAGTTGGTGACCAATGATCGCATCGTCGGCGGTCTGACACCTGCAGCCGCGGCTCGTGCCCAAGAGCTGTACTCAATCATCAGCAAGGCTGCGATTCTCCCCACTGACTCCATGACAGCAGAGATGGCAAAGTGTGTGGAGAATTCCTTCAGAGATGTCAACATCGCCTTCGCCAACGAGTTGTCTGTTATTTGTGACAATCTTGGGATCGACGTCTGGGAAGTCATCGAACTGGCCAACCATCATCCGCGCGTGAACATCCTGAGCCCCGGGCCTGGAGTGGGCGGACACTGTGTTGCCGTGGACCCTTGGTTTATCGTTGCTGCCGATCCTAGTGACGCCAGGATCATCAAGATGGCTCGTGAAGTCAACGATGATAAGCCCGGTTGGGTTGTCAAGAAAGTCCAGGATGCTGCCGCGGGAAAAACAGCCCCAATCATCGCCGCACTGGGGCTCGCCTTCAAACCGAATATCGACGATCTTCGTGAGTCACCGGCTCGCCACATCACTGGAAACCTCGCCAAGGCCTTCCCCCAAGGCAGGATCCTCGTCGTTGAGCCGAATATCACCCAGTTGCCGGCAGAGTTGGAAGCTATGCCAAATGTCGAACTGTCTGGCTACGCGCAGGCTCTTGAGCAGGCGGAGATCGTTGTATTACTCGTAGACCACGCAGAGTTCCTCGAAAAGCCCGCGTTGACCGAGAAAATTGATATTATAGATACTCGTGGAATTTGGCGGTGATCCATGTCTATGAAAACGATTCTCAGAACCATTTTGAGGAAGGTCAGACACTCGGTCTTCCTCTTTCCCTCCTTGACTGTCCTGGGTGCTGTGGTTGCGGCTGTACTCACCTTTCTTGGCACAACTAACTGGTGGCTGACTGTGCTTGCAGGGTTGGGCGCAGCAGTTGTGATGCGAGTCTGGTGGATAGTCGAACACCGAAACCTGATGGAGACATCCCAAGCGGAACTCATCAGCAGTTCAGGGCAGCTCACGCAGGCGATGAACTCGCTGGCCCTCGAAGTCGCGGACCTCTCCGTACAGGTCCAAACTATGTCAGACAAGAAGTAGCGGAGATATCCAGGTGGCACCAAAGCTGCGACGTGGGATAAGCGTACTACTAGCGTCCTATCGCGGGGTCGACAGGATTGAGAAGGCGCTGACAAGTCTCGCACAGCAAACCTTGGATAAGTCCCTATTTGAGGTGATCTGCTGCCTCAACGGTCCCGACGACGGAACCGAGCAACTCATCCGTACCTTCCAAGAACTCCATGCGGACTTGAGTATCGTTGTCCTCCGCAGCGAAAAGAGCGGACTCGCGCTGGCTCGCAACATGGGACTGAAGGCGGCATCCTTCACCTTCTTTACCAATGTTGATGACGATGATTGGGTTTCTCCGGAGTTCCTTCAGGGGCTACTGCGGCATTGCTCCATGAAGACCATTGCGATGACCTATGTGTGCAATGTCTCGGACACACCAAGTCAGCCCAGCGAGCGGTTCGGCAACTATCTGTCTCGCGGCATACTCCCGTACGCAGGAAGAACTGTATCTCCGCACCGCGTTCCTGCGGGGTCAGCAGACGGCGGTAAGGCTGCACCTACAGTGATGGGCCAAGCTGTACTCTACGACGAGGATCTCAACAGCGGTCTTGATGTGGTGTTCTGGTCTAGTGTGGTGACAAGATTCGGCTTGAGGGCCCATGTTCTCAAGATCAAGGAACACGCCATCTACTATCGGCTGGTTCGCACAGGTTCAATGTCACGGCGGGTTGACGAGAGATTCATCGAAGAAAGATTCCAGGTCATCGCTCGCCTGAGAGCACTTGCCAAGGAGCATCCCCTGCATGCGGCCTGGGTCACTCAAATGATGGGCGGGCAAGTGGGTCTGCTTGGGCGAACTGTCATGGAACGCCCTGATTGGCATGATGGGCTGTACGACAGATTGAAGGCTCACATCAACAGACGCCAGTTGCGAGTCTTCAACCACAACGCAGCGCGTACCTTGGCGATCTGCTACATCTACACCCCCTACAACGATGCCTCAGCGATCGTTGCGACCAAGCGTCTGGCCTTGGCAGGGGTCCCCTTCGATGTCATTACTCACGACATGGGCTCTCTGCGTGATGAGGACCCGTCGACTGCGGTGATCGATGCTCGTCTGCGTGGGTATCTCATCACTCTGACCGGTGCGCCGAGTTCGGCTTCCAGCAATGGTCTGGCTGATTTCTGCGTCAGAGGTGCTTTAGCGTGGAATAATCTCGTCGAAAACCGTGCCCCCTATGACAATCTCTATAGCCGTGCCCAATGGACTTTCTCTCATGGGTTAGCAGCGCTGATCAAGACAAGACAGCCTGAGATTCGCTGGACTGCGGAGTTCTCCGACCCCATTTCTGTTGCCCTCGATGGTACGGAAAGACCTGGTCCGCTCCATGACTTCCCCGAGCGGAAGGAAGTTGATAGGGCTGTTCGTGCGACCGGGGTAGACATCGGATCATGCAGCACAGTCCATGAGTGGGTTGAGTGGGTCTCCTATGCGCTGGCCGATGAGATCCTGTTCACCAACGAGAATCAAATGGAGTTCATGTTGTCCCGGGTCAAGGATCCCGCCCTGGTGGCTCGGGTACGCAAACACGCTAAGGTTTCGCAGCATCCGCCGGTTCCTTCCTATGTTCTTGCAGCGCTGCCGGTAGTACCCAAGCCGGAGGACTCCAGGATTCATGTGGGCTACTTCGGCCGGTATTACAAGAAACGTGCCATCGATGATGTGATGGTTAGCCTGTCGAAGCTGCCGCAGTCGGACCGTGATCGTATTCAACTCCATATGTTCGTACCCTCCTTCCAACTGCATGAGGTCAGGCACTACGCTCATCAGTACCATCTTGGGGACTGCGTACGAGTCAAACCAAGCATGGACTATATGGACTTCCTGGCCACAGCGCGCGCCTTGGATTGGGTGGTGGTCGTCGATTCACAGGTTGGGGAACTGCACGGAATTAACCCCTACCTACCGTCAAAGTATGCCGACTATGTCAGCGTCGGAGCGAAGGTCTGGGGGATCATCGAACCGGGTAGTCCGTTGTCGAATCGTCCTTTAGATGCCCAATCCACCCTCGGTAATGCAGAGGAAGCCGATGAAGTGCTGAAATCGATCATCGAAGGGCATGTGTCGCGTCAGGGGTAATAGAGCCTCAGCCTGCGATACCTGGTTCGCTATACTAGCAATCATCAGGACAAGTCAGAAGGCGATTTGTCCGCAAAGACAGTCAACAGGAACTGCGGAACCACGTGAGTACTTCGTCGAATTCTTCTCCGGTCACGGTGAGCGTCATCGTCCCGATGTACAACGTTGCCGATGTCGTGGGGGAGATGGTGGCCAGCCTTCACGCTCAGAGTCTTTCCAACGCGGAGTTCATCTTGATTGATGACGGGTCCACCGACTTGACTCTTCCAACTGTGTCAGCGCTGGTGAAGGAGGATCCGCGGTTCCTCGTCGTACCTCAAGAGAATCAAGGCCCGGCAGCCGCTCGGAACCATGGGCTTCGCCTAGCCCAGGGGGAGTTCATCTGCTTCGTCGATTCGGAC
>WQYJ01000165.1 GCA_009781325.1 Propionibacteriaceae bacterium
CGCGATCTTGGAGACCAAGAATGTGAACCTCGACGGTCTGATTGGCCCTGGTCACGTGGCGACTGTTGTGGGTTCTGATCACTTCCAGTTCATACCGGGAGAGTTCCATGCCCCCATCGTGGTCACCGGTTTCGAGCCGCTCGATATTCTTCAAGCCGTTGCGATGCTGCTCAAGCAGTTCGCTGAAGGTCGCTGTGAGGTGGAGAACCAGTATTCCCGCGTCGTACGCCCAGCAGGAAATCCTGAGGCACAACGCCTGCTAGAAGAAGTCTTCACCGTCCGCGACTCCTTCGAGTGGCGAGGCTTAGGTTCCATTCCCGAGTCCGGTTACCGCCTAGCTGACGAGTATGAGCGCTTCGATGCCGAAAAACACTTCGAACTACCGAACGTACGCGTAGAAGACCACAAGGCCTGCCAATGCGGCCTAGTCCTCACCGGCCAGCTCAAGCCCTGGGAATGCAAGGTCTTCGGCACCGCCTGCACCCCCGAAAGCCCCATCGGCACCTGCATGGTCTCCCCCGAAGGAGCCTGCGCCGCCTACTACGCCTTCGGCCGCCTCCCGCAAATGCTCGGAAAACGCCAACCACGCTAGACGTGACAAAGGGGACACCCCCCACCGGTCATCCTGCCGTCAGGCAGGACCCCCGGTAGCCAACGTAGGGTCTGTGGTAAAGCCTTTCTTCTTCAAGTCCATACGTTGGCTGCCGGGGGTCCTGCCTGACGGCAGGATGACCGAGGGGTCGTTCCCACTGTCAATGACTGAAGCCGGAGCGGCGGCGCTTGGGTGGTTTTGTGGGGGTGGTGAGTGAGTCTAGGTAGGCTGTTTCTTCGCGGATGTTTTCTAGGAGGCGGTCGGCGAGTTCTCGACTGAAGCCGGCGCGGACGACGATTCTCTGGACGATAAGTGAGGAGAGGTTATCGGGCATCGAATACGCTGGCACGAGCCAGCCGTGCATGCGTAGGCGGCCGGAGAGGTCGTAGAGGCTCCAGGTTCTTCTCTTTTGCGGGTTAAGCGACCAAGCGAAGACGGGGATATCGGATGCGTCGTTCCACAGGGTGAACTGTTCCATGGCGCCGATTCCTCGGGCTAGATGCTGGGCTACGTCCAAGCTTGCTCGGTGGATCTTGGTGTAGCCCTCAAAACCGAGGCGCAGGAAGAGATAGTACTGTAACAAGACCTGGGACCCTGGGCGCGAGAAATTCAGAGCCAGAGTGGGCATGTCGCCACCGAGGTAACTGACCTTGAAGACGAGGTCATCGGGAAGGTACGACTTGTCTCGCCAAACCACCCACCCCACTCCTGGGTAAACCAAGCCGTACTTATGTCCGGAGGTGTTGATCGAGACGACGCGAGGTATGCGGAAATCCCAGGCAAGGTCAGGCTGAAGGAAGGGAGCAATCATAGCCCCCGAGGCTCCATCCACGTGAATGGGAACGTCCACTCCGTCGCGTCGTGCTGCGATGGCATCGAGGGCAGCAGCAATCTGGGCGACAGGCTCGTACCTCCCTGTGTAGGTGACACCCATGATGGCAACCACGCCGATCGTGTTCTCGTCGACAAAGTGCTCCAGCATATGGGCATCGAGGGTTGGGTGTTCCATAGTAATCGGCACGTATCTCGGTTCGACGTCGAAGTAGTTGCAGAACTTCTCCCAACACACCTGAACCGCACTGGACATCACCAGGTTTGGTCTGTCTGAAGGACGGTCGGTGCCATCCTGGCGCCGCCGCCATTTCCTCTTCATCGCAAGCCCGGCAAGCATGCATGCTTCGGAGGAGCCTGTGGTCGAGGTACCGATGGCGCGATCGGGGTGAGGAGCATGCCACAGGTCTGCCAAGATACGCCAGCAGCGGTTCTCAATCTCGGCAGTCATCGGATATTCATCCTTGTCAATCATGTTCTTGTCGACTGTCTCGGCATAGAGTCGGCGAGCATCGTCTTCCATCCAGGTGGTGACGAAGGTGGCAAGGTTCAGACGAGCGTTTCCATCGAGCATGGCCTCGTCGTGGACGATCGCGTACGCCGTCTGCGGGAGCATCGATCCTGCCGGCAGACGGTGAGCAGGAATCTGTGTGGCTTCGCCAGGACGGGCATAGAGCGGATTAAGTTCTAGCGATTGGTCTGGTCTGTCCATGGCTTACCTCGACATCGTGAATGCATGTAGTCCCACTCTACTGCCGTCACGAGCTGCACTAGGCATGGATCGGTGGATTCAGGACTAGGTAAGGCGATACTTCGATGACAGCTTTCTGAAATCGGCGTAGTATCTATGACAACTGCCATTCTGAAGGAGTAATTATGGTAGATCTGACCGATCACGGCCCCCATCCGTATGTCCTCGACATTGAGGATGTCACCCTGGCGAACCCCAATTTCCGCTCGACGCTATGGAGCGGTACGCACCTGCAGTTGACAGTCATGAGCATTCCGGTGGGCGGGGACATCGGGTTGGAAGTCCACACCGAGAACGATCAGTTCATTCGTTTGGAACAGGGTCAGGCTCGCGTCGAGATGGGTCCATCACCGGATGAGGTCACCTTCACTGCTGAGGTCTATGCCGATTGGGTTGTGTTCGTACCCACAGGCACCTGGCACAACATTATCAACACCGGTGATGTGGATCTGAAGGTCTATACCTTGTACGGTCCCCCGCATCATCCTCACGGGGCCTTGCATCCCACCCAGGCTGACGCTGAAGCAGCCGAACACGACGAACACTGAGGTTGCCCCCGCATCTGGCATCACAAATAGTGGTGCCAGTGCCTTGAATAGTCTATGCCGCAGCGGCTTCGATCTTGTCCTTGCGCAGGGCGTACTTCTCAAAGCCGTGACCCTTGAAGTCAACGTCGTATTCTGCGGTGCGTACGATGTAGATGATCTCGTCGACAATTGCGTACGCCATCATGGCTAGCATGATCAGCATTGTCCACAACTGCATGGTGCTGGTGAATGCCCACAGGGCGATCAGGATGTACGCGACAGCAGCGAAGACCTTGTGAGGCACTGAATGCAGCGCGTTGCCGACACCGAAGTACTTCTTCGAGACGATATAGACAAGAACCTTGCCGAATAGGATGATCGCGACGATTCCGATGTTAATCAGGAATGCAGCGGTTGACATTGAGGCTCGGGCGAAGTTCCCCAAGCAGCAGCCAACACCGATGACCAGCAGCGCGGCATCGCCGAGAACGTCCAGCATCGCACCGAATTCGGATTCGGAGTTGAGCTTGCGGGCCAGCGTACCGTCGAGTTTGTCGGTGAAGACAAGGAAGAGGTAGAAGACAATCCAGACAATCGGCACTGACATGAACGGGGCCAAGCCCGGGATTGTGATGGAGATCGCCCACGACTTCCACATCAGGAAGGGCAGGGCGAAGGCACCAACAATGCGAACGATGGATACAGCATTTGGTATACGCCGAGTGATGGCGCCTGGTATAGCTGTCGACATAGTAGAACTCTTTCAGCTAGCAAGACCCTGGAAGTGTCTTTGAATTAATCCCCAATATGGCTTCTTTGAACACTACCGGAGCTTAATGGGATTATGCAATGTTTTGCATTTTCGCCGGTCTCAGTATAGGCCATGACGGTTGCGTAACCAGGTGTTGCCAGGGTGCAGTGTCTAATTCTTATGTAATTTTATAACTTAGGTTGACCGTGTTCTCACAAGTGAGGAACGTCCCCACTGTCACGTTCGATTGCGTCGCTGAGCAACATATGCCCATGTTCCGGCGATTGCCAGGAGAAAGAAGAGTGCTGCCAATGCGTAACTGACATAGATGTCCGTTTTCGAAAACGTTGTGGGGATTTCCATATGTGCGAAGTTGAGACTATTTGCACTCCACATCAGTCCCATGATGGCGAATGTGAGGACTGGCATCCAGGCATTTTCTTGTTTTCCGAAGAGGACTCCCCGTAACAGAGCTTCAATCACAAAGATACTCATCGCAACACACGCCATGGTCGTGTTTTGCATGTATCCATTAGCCCATTCAACTCCGAACGCCTGAAGCATAGAATTCGCAAAGAGTAGCACTATCGCGGCTAGAAACGCATGCTGGAAGACCTGACCGCGAATCTGGACCTGCCTCTCATCGAAGTTCTTCTCTCCGATTTGTCTACTTCTCATCACTGTCATCCTTCCAAAACAGTTCATCCAGGGTTGTGCCGAGGGTCTGGCAGATGGCGACACAGAGTTTGATCGTTGGGTTATAGTCGCCCTGCTCAATGGCAATAATCGTCTGCCGGGTCACTCCGACTGAATCCGCCAAGTCCTGCTGAGTCAGGTCTTTACCTGCCCGAGCCGCCTTAAGCTTCAGATTCTTCGCCATGCCTCACCTCGCTAATACTTACAGCTTAAATGTATGCCATATCACTCTAATTGTCTAGTATATCCGACATATTGTCATTTAGGGCATGGAGGGGACAGATGAGACGTGACAGTGGGGACGGTCACGTCCCGCACCGCCATATCAAGCAAAGAACCCCCAGTGGCGGGCTGCCCAGGAGTCGATTTTCTCCACAGTCCTCCATCGTGTGGCTAGCCAGTGGAGGCCGAGGTAGAGCATCGTTCCAACTGTGGAGACATAAACCACCGAGGCGACTACATCGTCGAGGAAGTGGGCACCGACGTACATTCGTACACACATCATTGTCGCCACCAAAGCAGCACCAATTCCTGCGATGACCCAGCGTAGTTTCAGTTGTCGGGTGGCGAGGAACAGCACCAGAACCATCGATGCAACAATGGCAACGTGACCGCTGGGGAAACTTGGATCGGTTTCAGGGTACAGGCCGGGTACGAGGTGAGGCAAAACTTCTGGACGCGGGCGCTGGATGATGTATTTCA
>WQYJ01000166.1 GCA_009781325.1 Propionibacteriaceae bacterium
GGGAAATCAACGTCAGACCAGATTCACTCGTTTGAGCTTTAGTTGGCCGACATTGCTTACCAAACTCCATCGAGTCCGGCGACTGATAGTTCGGGTCAACGAACAGTTCGCCTCCAATTGACTTCTGCAAGGCAGCCAACTCCTCTGGGATGCCCATGATTATCCAGTTTGAACCGACCAACATGGCGGAGCGCATACCGTCATTGACCATTATCTTAAAAGAGACAAGGACGTCTGACATTTTCGACTGCGACTGATAGTAATAGATTCCGTCGTAGGAGTTGCACTGACCAGCGATGTCGTTTGTCTGAGTCCAGTTTGGGCACGAATACCCTGCTGCCACTACCAGATCATGAAGATCCGAGACGGAGTGCACCTCTGTCGGAAGTGGATTGGGAGTGGATTCTGTCGGCGTCGGGTCGGGCAGATTTTCACTTGGCTCATCTGTAGTCGAAACAGGTGGTTGCTCGACAGGGATAGTTGGCGATGGCGGCGTAATCCCCAGTAACGAGCACCCTGCCAAAAGAAGAACAGTCATCAGGCAGACAGCAACTATGCGCATACCCAATTCTCCCATGTCATACTTCTATCAGGGATGCGTAATGGGCTACCAACCTCAAAATGAGTAGCCCAAAAGCGAACCCATAAAACGAGGATTCAAAGTATTCCGATGTCCTGAGACATGACAAGCAGCGTGGTCTGCCACGTCGACATACCACTGGACGAGTCTGTCTCGATCCTGAACACCTGGGTTGACAAAATCGACCAGGCACGAGAGCAGAAAGCCTCGATCGAGGCGGAGGAAAACGATCTGAGGCGGCTGTGAAGCGGACGTCGCTTCGAGACCAGGGATGTGATGTTGGCCCGCCAGGACCCAAGCAGGAGCTCCGGTTTTGAGGCACATCATCTAGTAGATAATTCTATATAGGACTATACTATACAGTAGGAGGTAACGGATGCTCGACAAGACGAACGGTGGCTTCCTGGTCACTATGGTCAAGCAGTTCCAAGGGCGCGTGTTTGCCAGGCTGCTGGTCGACCATGGCATCAGCCAGTTCAACGGGGCGCAGGGCCGAATTCTGTTCGTGTTGTGGAACGAGGACGGCATCCCCGTCACCGAGCTCTCAGCCAGGACAGGTCTCGCGAAGACCACCCTGACCAGCATGCTGGATCGGATGGAGGCCGCAGGGCATGTGCAGCGAATCGCCGACGGCAACGATCGTCGGAAAGTGCGCATCCAGCTGACCTCGGTTGCGCGAACGTTGAGGAGCCAGTACGAGAGCGTGTCGAAGCAGATGAGCGAGGTGTTCTACCATGGGTTCTCCGACGACGAGATCATCGCCTTTGAACGAAGCCTCACTCGAATAGTTGATAACCTGACCGTGAAGGAGAATGAATGATGAACGAGGGCGTCAAGGCGGAGATTAGAGCGCTACGCGAGATCAGCAGCAGCGTCACGCTGTCGATAGAGGAGTTTTAGCATGGATTTTTACTCAGTCGTCAAGTCCCGCAGGATGGCTCGCCACTTCACGAAAGACCCCGTTGACATGGACTCTGTCAGGCGTGTTTTGGCCGCGGGCTTGAGAGCCCCGACGAACGACCATCTGAGGAACTGGGAGTTCGTGGTCCTCACCGACGAGGAGGCAATCACCGCGATACTCAAACCGATTCCGAAAAGGACCTCGCGTAAGCGCGTGGATTTCCTTTTGGACTCGTGGAGGACCAACGATGAGCGTCAGCGGCTCATGTACCACGCCGCTATCCCGGAGCAATTTGCCATGTTGTCCACGTCTGGCTGCCTGGTGCTACCTTTCTACAAGCAGCGCGGTGATCTCCTCAAACCGAGGGCCCAGAGCTCGCTGAATGCCTTCGCGTCGGTGTGGTGCTGCATCGAGAACATACTCTTGGCGGCGACCGCCGAAGGTTTGGGAGCGGCTCTGCGTATCCCCGTAGGCCGCGAGTCGGCGCACATCACCGATACGCTGGACCTTCCAGCCGGGTACGTAATGCCGTGTTACATCGCCTTGGGGCACCCTGCTGCAGATGCCGTCAACATTCCCCAGATAGAGCCCGACATCGACGAAAGACTTCACCTAAACAGGTGGTAGACGGGTTCAATGGTGGATTTATGTAGGCATCGTGCATTTTCTGTTTTCGGAGCTGGCAGCGGCAAAGTCCTACGCCAACTAATCCTCGACCCGACAAGGAACTACCAACCCCAAAACAGCCCTAACAACAAATGAACCCACAAAAATGAGGGTTCACAAGTTTCCTATGTCCTGAGACATCACAGCGTCGGGGTGACAGGATTTGAACCTGCGACCTCTTCGTCCCGAACGAAGCGCGCTACCAAGCTGCGCCACACCCCGAGGTGTGAGGAACGTGTGACAGCCGAGCTTGCTCGGGCTGGCACCTGTTCCGAGTGCCGACCGGGTGTAGTTATACACCCTGTCGAGGTGCACTGACCGGGTGTAGTTATACACCCAGACAGCGTCATCACTTTACCTCACGACGCTGGGTCGTACCGAATTCATTTGAGTGACAGCTTGTAGGCCAGCAGTGCCTTGGCAGTTTCAACTTCTTTGGATGTGCGCACTTCCAGCGTCACACCCAGGGTCTTACCCATCGACTGGCGCTCTTTGATCTGCTGGCGTACTGCTGATGGCAAATCAGTAGCATTCTCAAGTGTTTCCCGATGTCGGTCGGGGAAGTAGAACGTGGCCCAGCCGAAGCCACGGTCAACTCGCATCCAAGTCATTGTCTTGCTGCCCTTGGTGGCCTTGGATAACCAACCGCCGTCACGATAGTAACGCTGTTCAACGCTGACTCCAGCTTCCGCCAGCATGTCGCCGAGCGAATGCCAGGCTTCGCTGGAGGACCCGAGTGCCTCGGTGATCGATTCTGGTGTTGGCTCAACAGCCGGGTCTGCGAATACTGCATCCATGAATACACCATACAGGCATGGTGATTGTAAGGCAGTCAAGCTTGTTACTATCTCGGTCTGGCTTGAACCTAGCTCTGGCAAAACTCAAGTTCAGACACAACCTCGTTGCCCTTGGAGTACTGATCTGTGTAGACAAAACACAGATTCTCTTTGTTTACCAAGATTGGTTGTAGTAGACAGGCCGGAACAATCTTGACCCCATTGTCGTAGTTAGTGGTGTCATTGGCAGGTGGTTCCTCGCCACGATGAAATACCGATAGGCACTCTACTGCAAAGCCAGTCCAAAATGGCTGGCGCTGGGGGGCAAAATGACAGACGGGAACTAGTGACGTAGGATTAGAGATACCCATTGGGGGTGACGAGTCGGTTAGCTTACTGGTTCGCCGCCCTTCCTTTACTACAACGGATCGTCGGGCACGTACCTGCCCGTAGAAAGGATGTGTGCCACTATGGCCACTGTTACCTATAAAGATGCCACGCGGATTTATCCTGGCGCCGATGACCCAGCCGTTAATGATCTCAATCTTGAGATCGGCGACGGCGAGTTCATGGTCCTGGTCGGACCATCCGGCTGTGGCAAATCAACCTCATTACGCATGCTGGCCGGTCTGGAAGAGATCGACAACGGCTCAGTTTGGATCGGCGACCGCGATGTCACCGCTCTACCGCCGAAAGACCGCGATATTGCCATGGTCTTCCAGAATTACGCTCTCTATCCGCACATGACGGTCGCCGACAACATGGGCTTCGCTCTCAAGATGCAAGGTGTTTCCAAGACCGAACGGGCGCAGCGCGTCCTCGAAGCCGCCACCCTACTTGGCTTGCAGAATTATCTCGATCGCAAGCCGAAGGCCCTATCTGGTGGTGAGCGTCAGCGCGTCGCCATGGGCCGGGCTATCGTCCGTGACCCGCAGGTCTTCCTAATGGATGAGCCGCTGTCCAACTTGGACGCCAAGTTGCGCGTTCAAACCCGCACCATGATTGCTGCCCTGCAGCAGCGTCTCGGTGTTACGACTGTCTACGTCACCCACGACCAGGTTGAGGCCATGACAATGGGTCAGCGGGTTGCCGTGTTGAAGGATGGCTACTTGCAGCAAGTTGACGCCCCACTCAATCTGTATGACAAGCCGAAGAACCTCTTCGTCGCTGGCTTCATTGGCAGCCCAGCCATGAACCTGATTGAAGCTCAGATTGTTGACGGTGGCGTCCAGGTGACCGACTATGTCATTCCGATTTCCCGCGATGTCCTAAAGAAGGCAGACGGTGATTCGGTAACTATCGGAATGCGTCCAGAATCCTTCGATACCGTCTCCGGCAAGGAAGGCATTTTGCTTGATGTTTCAGCTGCTGAAGAGACCGGTGCTGACGCCTTTGTCTATGGCACGTTAGCAGGAACCAGTGACGGCTTGACTGTCGACTCTGGTACCCAGATTGTGGCCCGTTCTTCGGCCCGCAAGGTGCCGCATCCTGGTGAGCAGGTCCGCCTGCATATTCCTCCAGAGAGGGTGCACGTCTTCAATACGACGACAACAGAACGCATCAGCTAGAGATGCTCTCCTGCAATGGGGGACGCTTCCTATCGGGCGTCCCCCATTTTGCTGCCCGGACTCTGAGCTGATGTCTTGAGGTGCATTGATCAGGATTGGCGTCGAGATTGGGATCTGTGCACTTTTTCTGATGTGGAGACTGCATTTTTCCCGATCTCGACACAGATTTGGTGGCTTTGGCAGTGTGGTGCCGGTGAAGCCTGGCGTTTCAGAAATGGCAGACTAGAAAGGTGCCCAGATTTCAGTTGACGCAGCCGGATGCTTCACTAATTGCTTTGCCTTGGTCAACACCGTTGTCTGATTGGCCGAACCA
>WQYJ01000167.1 GCA_009781325.1 Propionibacteriaceae bacterium
TGCTGATGTTCGGGGATGCTGCGGTGAGTTTTGCTGATGCCGGGGGATGCTGCGGTGGGTTTTGGTGGGCGAATCAGTGGCAAAACAGTGCATCCACATTGTGGCGGTGGGTTTTGTCACCGTCCAGCGACAAAACCCACCACAGTGCAGAGGATTGGAGCAAAACCCACCGCAGCGGGGAGGATGGGGACAAAACCCACCGCAGTGGGGAGGATGGGGACAAAAGCCACCGCAGTGGGGAGGATGTTCAGCGGGACCTGGCGTAAGGATGGAGGAATCAGTACCAGTTATTGGACTGGAAGAAGGACCAGGCGCCGCAGGGGGTGGTGTACCTATTCTTGATGTAACCCAGCCCCCACTTGATTTGGGTGACTGCGTTCGTCTTCCAGTCGGCACCGGCTGAGGCCATCTTGGAGCCTGGCAGAGATTGCGGGATTCCGTACGCCCCTGAGTAGGGGTTCTCGGCATTCCACCGCCATCCGGACTCACGGTTCCACAGGTTCACTAAGCACTGGAATTGTGCATCGCCCCAGCCGTACGCACCGAGCATGCCATACGCAGCCGACTGAGCCTGGGCAGGAGTCAGCGCTCCGCCTGGCGGAGGAGGTGCCGGTGGTGGTGCAGATGTCGGTTTTGGAGGCGAAGGAGGACTTGAGGATGAAGAACTCGGAGGCTTGGGCTGGTTGGCTGCTTCCGATTCCTTGCGCTTCTCTTCAGCAATCTTGGCGTTGATGGCCTTCAACTCATCTTGGGCCGCTGTGAGCTCAGCACCCTTGGCGGACACCAGTTTGGCAGCCATATCACGCATCGTCATGACTTCCCCCAAGGCTGCTTGTGCGGCTTCTTGTGCCTGTTCGGCTGCCTGTTGAGCTGCCTGGGCAATCTCCACCTGACGATCTGCGGCTTGCCTTGCTTCTTCTGCGAGTTGGCGGGCCTCTTCACAGGCATCCTGAGCCGCAACCAACTCAAGCTGGAGTTTCCGCAGGTTATCCAGATCAATCTGGTTATTCATCAGTACGGTTTCATTCCACTGGACGCGGTTAGCCAAACTCGCTGTGGTATTGAGATTGAAGAGCATAGCCACACTAACCAAGGGCATCGAATCCTGAACGATAGCCCGAGCATAGGCATTGATCGCTTTCTGCTGGGTGTCTATCTTGGACTGCCCAATCTGCACCTGAATCGTCGCCTGGATCAAAGCCTGCTCAGCAGCATAGAGTTCCTTGGCTCGTTCGGCCTGTATGCGCACTGCCTCGTTTGCTGTCCTTTGTGCTGCGGCTAACACCGACTGGGCGGCGGCGTACTTGGACTCCGCGTCGGAAACCAAAGCCTCAGCTTGCAGCAGGGCTTTCTTGGCGGCATCAACGCCGGCTTGAGCATTACCGACCGCAGCGTCTGCCTTGTTTTTCTGGGAATTGAGGTCCTCAGCCTGGGCATAAGCAGTGAAGAGCGAAAAGGTCATCATCACAGCAACGGCGATACCAACGTAGCGTCGCAGAGCGGTTGGAACTCTCACGTGAGTCCTCCCTCCAGGTTCACGACAGGCGGCGAGGTATCACGGTCGTGTGCGATACCACGATGGTTTCGAGATTACTCCGACATATCTAGATAGACCAGCAATTGGTGTTTCACCTTGATATCCCACGCAAGAAGGCTGAAGAATGGGTTTAGACTATGTCCATGACGATTCCCGCTTTAGATTTCTCCCGTTTCGACATGGATCAACGGGTTGCCGACGACCTTTTCAGACATGTGAATGGGAGCTGGCTAAACACCGTAACCATCCCCGATGACAAGCCAGCAGTGGGGGCTTTTGAAGATCTCCGCGACAAATCAGAGAAGGCGATTCACAAAATTTGTGAGGATCTGAATCAGAATCCCACCTTGGATCTGACGACTGAGGAAGGCAAGATTGCGGCTCTGTATCGCTCTTTCATGGATGAGGATACGGTTGAAGTACGCGGAGGTGCACCACTAGAGCCGCTGTTGGCCCGGATTGATGCCATCGCCAGTGTAGAGGACCTGCGGGCATGGTTTGGGTGGTGTTTGGGTCATGGGCTGTCTACTGTGATCGGCTGTGATGTGGATGCCGATCCGGGGAATCCTGCCAGGTACCTCCTCTTCGTGGCCCAAGATGGCCTCGGCCTTCCAGACGAGTCGTACTATCGGGAAGCTGCGCACGAAGACGTACGCGGTCACTACCGTGAGCATCTGGCTTCGGTGCTGGCCCTGGGCAGTCATCGCAAGGAGCCCACTGACCAAGATCGGGCAGATGCTGATGCCGTGTGGGAGTTAGAGACGGCAATCGCTGCCACCCATTGGGACATTGTCCGTACTCGCGACATGGTGCAGATGTACAACCTGCGTACTGTTGAGCAGTTAAGTGGCGAAGCGCCGCAGTTCGGGTGGGATGCCATTTTGGGAGCCGCAGGGATTGCTGACAAGGTCGCAGAGGTGGTGAACTGTCAGCCTAGTTTCTTTACCGATCTGTCTGCTCTGCTGACCCAAGATCGCCTTGAAGCATGGAAGGTGTGGGCACGGTTCCATCTCATTAGTGATCTTTCGCCGTACCTGAGCACCGACTTTGTTGAAAACCGCTTTGCTTTTTATGGGCGGATTTTGACCGGACAGAAGACCATCAGGGTGCGCTGGAAGAGAGGCGTGGGCTTCGCTGAAGCAGCCATGGGTGAGGCGCTGGGGAAGATCTATGTTAAGGAGCATTACCCGCCGACGGCTGCGCAGCGCATGTCGGAGCTCATCGACAATCTGCTGGCTGCCTACCGTGAGTCCATCACTGCGTTAACGTGGATGGGTGAGGAGACCAAGGCTGAGGCTTTGAGGAAACTCGCCGCTTTCCGGCCCAAGATCGGTCACACGAATAAGTGGCGTGATTTTTCGGGATTGGATGTGTCCGAGGATGATCTGATCGGAAATATCCTGGCTGAAGGTGAGTTCACAACAGCGTACGAGATCGGGAAACTGACCGGGCCTGTGGATCCCGAAGAGTGGTTCATGTTCCCCCAGACTGTGAATGCTTACTATCATCCGCTTCGCAACGAGATCGTCTTCCCGGCTGCGATCCTTCAGCCGCCGTTCTTTAATGTGGATGCCGATGACGCGGTGAACTATGGTGCGATCGGTGCAGTGATCGGTCACGAGATTGGGCACGGTTTTGATGACCAAGGTTCGACCTGCGACGGCGATGGGATGCTGCGAGACTGGTGGACACCGGCGGACCGCGAGGCCTTCGAGCTCGCAACCAGCGCCCTGATCGCTCAGTACGATGCCCTCTATCCGTCGCAAGCACCAACGATTCATGTCAATGGTGCTCTGACTATCGGAGAAAACATTGGTGATCTCGGAGGACTGGGAATCGCCATCAAAGCCTGGCGTTTAGCTACGGGCGGTGAGGTTGACGACATTAATGGCTATACCGGCCTCCAGCGGTTGTTCTTCTCCTGGGCAGCAGCGTGGAATTACCTGGGCCGAGACGAACTAGTCGCCCAGCGCCTAGCGACCGATCCTCACTCACCCCCGGAGTTCCGCTGCAACCAAATAGTACGCAACATCGACGAATTCTATGAAGCCTTCGCTGTCACTCAAACCGACCGCCTCTGGCTCCCGGAAGATCAGCGAGTGACAATCTGGTGAAGTCGATTCGAAGTGTGTATACTCATACACATATGGAGGTGTATGAGTATGCGCACAAATATCGACATTGATGAGCGCCTCATCCAGGAGGCAATGGAAGTTGCCAGCCTAACGACAAAGAAGGAAACTGTGTCATTGGCGCTTGAGGAGTTTGTGGCTCGACACCGCCGAAAGGATCTTCGCGAACTCTTCGGCCAAGTCAAGTTCGCACCTGACTATGACTATAAAGCTGCTCGTGAGGGGACTCATTCATGATACTGGTGGATACATCAGTGCTCATCAGAGTGTTGGGAGGGCGCTTCGACTCACCGAAGGCTCAGCTACTCAACCACCTTATGTCTCACGGCACTGACATAGCTATATGCCCCTATGTCTACCAAGAGATTCTCCAAGGAGTTGAGGATGATGCAACTTACCGCAGAGTCAAAGAGTATCTGGA
Organism: Propionibacteriaceae bacterium; assembly: GCA_009781325.1. Lineage (GTDB taxonomy): Bacteria > Actinomycetota > Actinomycetes > Propionibacteriales > Propionibacteriaceae > WQYJ01. The sequence continues at coordinate 4,091 of WQYJ01000167.1, forward strand.
CACCCAGGAGTGCCTGTGGCTTCCCCAGACTTTAGAGACCTTTGATCGTGCAGCTAGAATCTTCTGGGACTTACGCAGAAGCGGAGTAACCGTACGAAGTACGATTGATGTTCTCATCGCACTCACATCAATCCGTCATGAAGTAGCCCTTCTTCATGACGATCGAGATTTCGATCACATTGCAAAACACTTTCCTGAACTGATGGTTGTATCCGCGTAGGCGGGACGTCCCCTCGACACTTCTTCCTTAGTATTGAGCAATAAACTGCTCCCTGTTTGACCCGAGGCACTCAACCCTCGGTCATCCTGCCGCCAGGCAGGACCCCCGGCAGCCAGAGTAGGGACTTGGGTAGAGAACACTCACTACAGTCCATACATCGGCCGCCGGGGGTCCTGCCTTCGGCAGGATGACCGGAGGTGGCACGTCAATGTGCCCTTGACACACTTCAGTTGTGACACGTTATTCGGCCCCCTGTCGCGTCTATACTTGATTGTTGGGGCACTAGGGAGTTAGGGCGGAGATGATGGGTCGGCTTGGACTGAAGATTGGCTTGTTGACGGTCGTATTGGCGGTGACACTGAGCGGGTGCTCCTTGCTTTTCTTCGGAAATCACTCTGCACACACACACGACTCGCCGGGGCATGCTCCCACGGATTCTACTGGCTGCTGGCCGTCGCTCTTGAGTACCCAGTGCAA
>WQYJ01000168.1 GCA_009781325.1 Propionibacteriaceae bacterium
AGATGAGTGCGCTGGCTGCGTTGCCACCGCTCGGCAGGCGTCCAGCCTGCCTTCCCGGTGGTCGCCTTGCCAGCACACCCATCTAGTGCCGCTCGTTACGGCAGCGATCGGTGGATTCAGGCTGACGGCAGGATGACCGGGGGAGGCGCGCAGGGCAAGAGTCGAGGCAGTAGAGTAGATTATTTCGTGTTGACCTATCTTTAGGAGGAGCTATGCCACCACTTCGTTCTCGTACTACGACGCAGGGTCGGATCATGGCCGGAGCGCGGGCGCTATGGCGCGCTACTGGGATGACTGAGTCTGATTTTGGCAAGCCGATCATAGCCGTGGCTAATTCGTACACTCAGTTTGTGCCCGGTCATGTTCACCTCAAAGACGTCGGCACCCTAGTCTGCGATGAGATCTACCGAGCTGGCGGTGTTGGGCGCGAGTTCAATACCATCGCTATTGATGACGGAATCGCTATGGGACACTCGGGTATGCTCTACTCCCTTCCAAGCCGCGAAATCATTGCTGACTCGGTGGAATACATGGTCAACGCACACCAAGCCGATGCGCTGGTTTGCATCTCCAACTGCGACAAGATCACCCCAGGGATGCTGTTGGCTGCCCTGCGGCTCAATATCCCCACAGTCTTCGTCTCCGGGGGCCCCATGGAGTCCGGACGTGCATTAGTCAACGACACCCAGGGCGAAACCTCCCTCGATCTCATCGATGCGATGATCGCCTCAGTGGACTCCGAAATCTCCGACGACGAGATCGCCCGAATCGAGCAAGCAGCCTGCCCCACCTGCGGGTCCTGCTCGGGAATGTTCACAGCCAACTCCATGAACTGCCTGGTTGAAGCCCTCGGTTTGGGACTTCCCGGCAATGGCTCAACCCTGGCAACCTCCATCGCCCGACGCACCTTGTTCGAGCAAGCCGGTCAACTCATCGTCGAACTATGTACGCGCTGGTACGACCAGGACGACGACTCCGTACTTCCGCTGAGCATCGCCACGAAACAAGCCTTTATCAATGCCATGACCATGGACATCGCCATGGGCGGGTCGACCAACACCATCCTGCACCTGCTTGCAGCAGCCCAGCAGGCTGGCGTCGACTTCACCCAGACCGACATCGACAAGCTCTCCCGCACCACCCCCTGCCTAGTCAAGGTAGCCCCGAACTCTCATCGATACTACTTGGAGGATGTCCATCGGGCGGGCGGAATCCCGGCGATCCTCGGTGAACTCGACCGCGGCGGTCTGCTCCAGACTGACGTGTGCTCGATCCACTCCCCTCACTTAAAAACCTGGCTTGCCGACTGGGACATTCGCTCCGGTACGGCTATTGATGCTGCCTTTGAACTCTTCCACGCAGCCCCTGGACGAGTACGCACCACTGCGCCTTTCGCATGCACAGCCCGCTGGGACACCCTTGATACCGACGCAGAAACCGGATGCATCCGCGACATGGCCCATGCCTACACCGCCGACGGCGGGCTGGCCATCCTCACCGGCAATATCGCTGTTGACGGCTGCGTGGTCAAGACTGCTGGCGTACCGGCAGATCAGTGGACATTCACCGGGCCAGCCAAGGTCACGCAGTCCCAAGAAGACGCCGTTGACGCCATCCTGAATGGACGCATCCTCGCAGGGGATGTCGTGGTTGTGCGCTACGAGGGGCCCAAGGGCGGTCCAGGGATGCAGGAGATGCTCTACCCCACGGCCTATCTGAAGGGTACGGGGCTCGGCCCGAAGTGTGCCCTGATCACTGACGGACGTTTCTCGGGCGGTTCTTCTGGACTATGTATCGGTCACATCTCACCGGAAGCCGCTGATGGCGGAGCAATCGGACTCATCCGTGACGGGGACATGATCTCCATCTCGATCCCCGAGCGGACCATCCACCTCGACATTACCGATGATGAACTCGCGCGCAGACGTACTGAACAAGACAAGCTCGGATGGAAACCAGAATCGAGAGTACGTCCGATCTCGAACGCTCTCAAGGTCTATGCCCTGCTCGCCCAGTCAGCCGACAAGGGAGCCTCGCGGCGTACTCTGTAAAGGGCTATTCGTCGCCCAATAACTCGCCGATGATAACGAGGTTGTACTTGCTGCCCGTACCAAGCTGGCAGGTGATCAGAAGAACACGATTGGGGATGTTCTCCCAGAGGTCAGCGTGCTCAGCCAAGCGGTCCTGCGGAATGATCCGCGCCTCGGTGTAGACATAGGTGCGGTCATTGACCAGGATGTAGTCTCCGATTGTCAGGGCACTTTGGCCGCCCTTTTGCAGATAGTTCCCTGGTGCTCGGCCGTAGCCAGAGGAGTGGGTGACAATGTAAACCGTTCCCTGCTCAGCCTGATCGAGACTGACACCGCGGTTACGCACCCAGAAGGCGGAGGTGAAGTTGGGAGGGTTCATCACACCGTTCACGTCATTGACAGAACCCAACGGCACAGCCAGTTTGACTGTCGGAATGCGTAAACCCGCGCCGCCGTCATCGAGAACCATCTGAGCAGCTTCCAAGAACTCATCTGTGGTGGCAGACGGATCATCCATGATGACCCTGTTCCCATCCATGTCATAGAGCTCGTACTCGGGAACAACAGCCGGTTTGAAGGACATGACTCCGATGACGACACCGCCAGCGATGAGTAGAACCGACAGCAGGATTAACCAAATGCCGCCGCGCTTCTTTTTCTTTTCCTCTTCTTCTTCCGGCACTTCAGTCGTCACTGGTGACTCCGGCATTACCTCAGAACCCAGGTCCTTGTTATCAGAAGACATGTTCGATTTCCTCGCCTCCGTTGTTGTGAATACTTTTAGTTTATCACCCAGACCATAAAACCACGCAGCCCATCTTGCTTGTCAGCGCACTTAGAGCAGTCTTAGATTGATAGCCGTACGATACCGTCTGCTAGAGCAGGTCATTGAGATGCTGCAGCCGACGAACACCGTCATATTCGGGTGTGAGGTCCTCCTCGCGGGTCTCACCGGTCAGAACCACAGCCGCATCAATTCCCGCCTCGATAGCCATCGCGATGTCGGTTGCCAAGCGATCCCCAGTCATCAGGCAGCGCTCACGCGGAATCCCCAGACCAGCAAGTCCCGCCTCAAGCATCAACGGTGACGGCTTACCCATCGATGCCTGGCACTTTGTTTGGGTACATGCCTCGATGGCAGCAGTGATCGCCGCAGCATCGGGCTCTCCGCGGCCCTGCGGGAAGGGACAATACCGATCAGGATTAGTCTGAATGAGGATAGCTCGGCGATGGAACCACAGTGCATCGAAGGCTATCTGCAGCTTCGAGTAGGTGAATCCGCGGTCATAGGAGGCAATGACGATGTCGATCTTGGACGGATCCTCACTGACCTGGAACCCTGCTTCATCCAAGGCCCGGCACAGCGGCTCTTCAGCGATAGGGAAAACCACCGCTTGGGGATGATAGGTCTTCAGCCACCACAGGGTGGTCACAATCGAGGTCGTGATGTCCTCAACTTGTGCAGGAATCCCCATCGCTGTGAGCTTGGTGGCGTACTCTTCGACTGTCTTGGTTGGGTTATTCGACAGGAAGCGTACGACTTTGCCAGCCTCGCGCAGGGTACGGATAGTCTCCTGCGCACCCGGTAAGACATCATCGCCGAGGTAGATCGTACCGTCGAGATCGAAGAGGTAGGCGTCGTAGGTCTTTGGGTGCCCAAGAGTCGACATCAGATGCGCCTTTCCGCGCTGATGGTTGTTAGTTAAAGGAATCTCCGCATGCACAGGAGCCTGTGGCGTTGGGATTGTCGATAGTGAACCCCTGCTTGGAGATCGTGTCGGCGTAATCGATGGTGGCACCAGTGAGATAGGGGGCGCTCTTCTCATCCACAACGATGCGAATATCATCTTGGGTCGTGACGACGTCGCCGTCAAAACTCTGGTCATCGAAGTACAGGTCATAGCGCAGTCCGGCGCATCCGCCTGGCTGTACGGCTACGCGCAGGGCAAGGTCGCCAGACTCACCAGCGAGCAGTTGGGTGACCTTGGCCGCAGCCGCGTCAGAAAGGATTACAGTTCCATTGATTACAGTATCTGTCATAGGAAAGATTCTACGGGGTTACGTCAATCCCAGCATTGTTGGTTCCAAACCAGGTCGGGTTCACTGGATTCATTGCAGTAGAATATGGGGCGTATCACACTGCAGAAAGTTGGAATGACGTGGGACTCTTCAAGCCCTATGATGCCGCTCCAGAAACGAGCACATCCTCCGCTGGCAAGAAACCAAAAACCCCGAGCCCTGCTCGTCCGGTCCCCACGTCGGCATCGAAGAAGTCCATTCCTACTCCGACGCGCAAGCAGGCTGAAGAAGCTCGGCGCCAACGGCTCAATCCCACGCTGACAACCAAGCAGGCCAAGGACTTAGAACGCAAAGCCAAATACAAGGCCCGCGATGAGGTAACTGCGAAAGTCAATGCACTTCCGTACAACGGCATGATTCGTGACTGGGTCGATCATCGCTGGAATCTCGTCGAATTCGTTCTACCAGGGATGCTCTTGGTGTTCGTGGTAGCTATGATCGCTTCCATCTATCTTCCGACGATGATGGTCGTCGCTACCTACATCATGTGGGGGGTTCTGGCCCTCATCGTCGCAGACGTGGCGTGGATGTGGATGGGTTGCCGTACACAACTGCGCATTCACTTCCCGAATGAACCGCTGAAAGGCAAGTTTGGGTACGCGTTGTCGCGGGCGATGAGCATGCGCCGTTCCCGCACA